>JBNKYV010000150.1:0-6967 GCA_050301075.1 Gammaproteobacteria bacterium | reverse complement strand
GACAATTGGGCGATGCTGGTTTGGGGTTGGGCTTGGCGTTGAATCGTTGTCCTTTGGATATCAGCCCGCTGGAACAGGAATATCTGTTAAGACGCCTGAATCGCCCAACGCCGCGTGTTGCTGTGGGTATGACATTACGCTGTTTCGCTTCATCTGCGATTGATATATCCGATGGTTTGATTGCAGACCTTGGTCATATTCTTGAACAGAGCGGTGTCGGCGCTGTTGTTGATGTGGCGCAATTGCCCGTTGTTGAAGAGGTAAAACAGTTGGATGAGTGGTGGGCTTTTCCTTTAACTTCTGGTGATGATTACGAGCTTTGTTTTACCGTGCCTAACGAGCATTGCGTAGAAGTGGAAAAGCGTCTTGCCGAACTTGCCTGCCACTGTGTTTGTATTGGCGAGATTACCTCGGGTAGTGAGTTGCAGCTACATTACCAAGGCAAGGCGATTGATAGGCAGCAACTAAAGGGGTATCAGCATTTTGAGTAACCAACGTATTCCCGGTTTGAAGCTCTATAACCCATTTCATTTCCTGGCCTTTGGTTTTGGCTCTGGGTTGGCACCGAAGGCGCCGGGTACGTTTGGTACCTTGGCTGCGGTTCCTATTTACCTACTGATTCAGGACTGGATGTGGATGCACTATGTGCCACTGGTTGTGCTGTTGGCTGTGTTGGGTTTCTGGATCTGTGATGTTGCTGCTGTTGATCTAAAAGTACACGACCATCCTGGCATTGTATGGGATGAGATCGTTGGCTTTCTGATTACCATGATCGCAGCGCCCAGTGGTTGGTTGTGGGTAGTGATTGGTTTTGCGCTGTTTCGCTTCTTCGATATTATCAAGCCGTGGCCGATTCGCTGGGTCGATCAAAAAGTGAAAGGCGGTTTTGGAATAATGCTGGATGATATTCTGGCTGGAATAATGGCATTTGCCTGTTTGCAGCTCATTGTTTACGCGGACATTATCTAACTATTCGTCTTCCTGCTTTCCAAAGTTAGGTACAGTCCACTCGCCATTATCTTTTAGCCACTTCAGCACTTGGTTAGCCTGCATCGGTTTGCAGATATGGAAGCCCTGAGCCAGATCACAATCCATCTCTTGCAGTAATTGCAGACTATCTTCACTGGTAACACCTTCTGCAATAACGATGTGGCCCATGTTGTGTGCAAGGTCGATAGTTGAGCGCACGATAACCTTGTCTTCGTTATTCAGCAGCATCTCTTCCACAAACGAACGATCTATCTTGATCTCTTGCACGGGTAGTTGCTTCAAGTAAGCAAGCGAAGAGTAGCCGGTGCCAAAGTCATCAATAGAGAGTTTGATGCCCATCGCTGAAAGGCGTGAAAGTGTATTCATTGCGCGAGTTGGATCTTCCATAATCGCGCTTTCTGTAATTTCCAAATGAACCTGTTGTGGGCGTGCTTGCCAGCGTTCGATTTGCGTAGCGATGTTAGATGCGAGTTCAGGGTCATTCAGATTGCGCGCTGAAAGATTGATCGACATACGCAGATTCAAACCAATGGTCTGCCATGCGTGCAGTTGTTGCAGCGTCTCTTCCATCACAAAGGCAGTGATGCTTTTGATCATGCCGGTTTGTTCGGCAAGCGGAATAAACTCATTCGGTAAAACATTGCCTTTGTCTGGATGCTGCCAGCGTAGTAGGGCTTCAACACCAATAACACGTTTGGTTTTTAGGTCCACGGTAGGTTGGTAGTGAACAAACAGCTGCTTTTCTTCCATGGCGCGGCGCAGTTCGCTTGCCATAGCTAAGCGCGTTGCACTGTGTTGATCTTGTTCTGGGCTGTAAAAAGCATATTCGTTATGTGAGCGCTTGCACACATACATGGCGACGTCCGCACGACGCATCAGGTGGGAAGACTCTTCGCCGTCTTTTGGATACATGGCGATACCAATACTGATGCCAACATGGAAGTGTTGGTTTTCAAGAATGAATGGCGCTTCCATTGCCTTGGAGATCTTTAACGCTGCCTGGATAGCTTGTTCTTCGTGTTGAATAGCGGGTAGCAGTATTGCGAATTCATCGCCACCCAGGCGGGCGACAGTGTCTGAATCCCTGAGTGCAGCGCGCAGGCGTACAGCAACCTGTTGCAATAGTAGATCGCCATAGTGATGGCCAAGGGTATCGTTAATCTCTTTAAAACGATCCAGGTCGGTGATCATGAGCGCCAGTGAATGTTCATCACGTTTGGCGGCACGTGTTGCCTGTTGCAGGCGGTCTTGCATCAACACGCGGTTAGGCAGGCTGGTGAGTGCATCGTGCAATGCTTGATGTTGCAGCTCTTTATTAACCGTCGCCAATTCACGGGTGCGTTTAACAACGCGATGTTCGAGATCTTCTTTTAACGAATTGATTTCGTTTTCTGCCTGTTTGTGTGCAGTGATGTCACGGCAGACAACAACAGAGATGCAGCCAGCTAGCTCGCATACTTCGCTGATAGAGGCTTCCATCTGGAAGGTTGAGCCATCTTTACGGCGACCAAGGGTTTCGTAGGGTTCAATCTCTTCAATGGTGATGGGTTTGTCGCTGGCGTCGTGAGACTTTGAGACCAGTGGTGCGGCGAAGAGCAGATTTACACTTTGGTCAATCACATCTTGAGCGCTGTAGCCAAAGATGCGCTCTGCTGCGAGATTAAAGGACTGGATGTTGCCCATGTCATTAATCGTGACTAGGGCGTCAGCTACGTTGTCCATGATGGCGCTGATGCGCGCTTCGCGGATGGCAAGGTCTTCACGTTGCGCTACAAGCTTGGCACGCATGCTGTCCAGGTCAGTCGTAAGTTGGCGGATTTCTGTAATGCCGCTGTCTACGCTAAGTCGTTCTGAAACGGGGCGTGAGGTGATGGTGCGCGCAGCATTTCTCAAACGTTTGAGCGGTGATCCAATATGCGCGCCGTAAATTAAGCGAGTTAATATTGAAAGCCCCAGATAGAGGGCGATGATATATAGGGTGGCCTGCTGGTTAAATTTTAATAGGCCTTCTGTTTCTGATTCGTCAAAGCCTAGTTGCAAGGCGAGTCGCTCTCCACTCACCACGACCATTTTGCTCAAATAGTAAGTGTGGTCATTGTTACCACCAAACTTGTTGTCTTCTCTAAAATCGGGGTTAGGTGTTTCTTCAGACACCAAGCGCGAGAATATGATGTCACTGTGCTTGGTGATCAAGCCAAGTTTTTCAGCTGTAAGGTTATTGCTGCTGATGGTGTATACCAATTGGTCAGCAACTTTATTACTTTGCTTGATAAAGCTGGTTTGCAGCTGGCTGTTCAGGTAAGGAAGAAGCAGAAGAATTAGGCATGAGGCAACACCTGAATGTATCAGTATGTCACCCAATACCATACGTGTAGTGAAGCTGTTGAAGAATGACTTCATTTAACAGTCTCTTCCCTATAAATAGTCGCTTTTGTTATTCGAATTTTTGCGGGCGTGGGGAGTATGCTGGTGCTCGCTAATTGCGTTTCCCCCGGGCTGAAACAGACGCCATGTTTTATGCCAGAGCAATGCACCACTTTACCGCCTTCAGTTAGACGAAACAAGCGACTCAAAGCTCTAATAGTGTGAAGTTCTTCACACTATTAGAGTCTAATGAATGATGAATTAAAGATCCCGATAGCAGGGGTGGGGTTATTTAGCGGTTTTATCTTTTTCTACTAGAGCGTAGGCTGAGTGGTTATGGATAGACTCGAAGTTTTCAGATTCAACCGTGTAGGCATCGATACGCTCATCTGCATTTAGACGTGCAGCTACATCACGCACCATATCTTCAACAAACTTGGGATTGTCGTATGCGCGTTCAGTTACGTATTTTTCATCCGGGCGTTTCAATAAACCGAACAGTTCACAGGAGGCTTCTTTCTCTACCAGATCAATGATGTCTTCGATCCAGACGAAGTCATTGGTGCGAACAGACACGGTAACGTGCGAGCGTTGATTGTGCGCGCCGTATTCAGAGATCTTCTTCGAGCATGGGCACAGGCTGGTAACCGGAACGACAACTTTAATAGCAACAGTCGGCTTGCTGGCTTTAATTTCACCTAGCAGAGATACTTCGTAGTCCATCAGGCTTCTTACGCCAGATACGGGTGCAGGTTTTTCGATAAAGTAGGGGAAGGTCATCTCGATGTGGCCTTCGTTCGACTCCAGTCGCTCCGCCATTTCGCTGAGCATGGTTTCAAACGACTCAACAGAGATCTCGCGTTCGTAGTGATTCAGAATCTCTACAAAGCGTGACATGTGTGTGCCCTTAAAATTATGGGGCAGATATACATACATGTTGAAGTTGGCGATGGTGTGTTGCTCACCCTGACTGCGGTCTTTTACACGCACTGGGTGGCGGATATCTTTGATACCAACTTTATTGATCGGGATGCAGCGTGTGTCTTCACTGTTTTGCACATCTGCCATGCTGGGTGTATTAGCACTCATAATTAATTATCTTCCGTGTAGGTGACACAGGCGCGTTCGGTTTCCCAAATCGTCACGGCGCTGACATAGGTTGTCTCTGTGTTCAGGCTTTTTTTCAGCTCCTGAAAAATATAAGCTGCAATGTTTTCCGCTGTGGGGTTAACTTTTTGAAAAGGCTCAAGATCATTCAGGTATTTGTGGTCCAGACTATCACAAATGGCTTTGGCATTTTTGCGGATCTGTTTGAAGTCCATGCCAATACCAATTTCGTTCAGGGCGGTGGCAATCACTTCCACTTCTACTTTCCAGTTGTGGCCGTGCATATTGGCACAGTCACCGGGGTAGTCGCGCAGAGTGTGCGCCGCTGCGAAATCGGTCAGGACTTTTAGGGTGTAACGCGGAGACATATTGATTCCAACACTTATACAGACAAAAAACGATCAGCTAGGCGGCGCTACCCTGGCGGGTATCGCTATTACCATACTGATTTACTGCGGCGATTATACCGGAAATATCGAGTCCCGCGTCAGCTAGCAGGCTGGGGCGGTCGCCGTGATGGCTGAATTCGTCTGGTAGTCCCAGCTGAATCAGGGCCGGTCTCTGTTTCATCGGTGCCAAAAGCTCGGCAACCAAGCTGCCTGCGCCGCCTTTGATTGCGTTTTCTTCAATGGTAATCAGCAGTTCGTGACTGGCGGCCAGTTCCAGTACGCACTGGGTGTCCAATGGCTTCACGAAACGCATGTTGACCACCGTTGCATCCAGCTCCTCTGCTGCGGCTTCTGCCACTTCGACCATGCTACCCCAGGCAAGAATCGCCACGCGCTGGCCTTTACGGCGCAGCTCTGCTTCTCCCAGTGGTAAAGCATTCATCTCCTTCTCGACGATAACACCAGGGCCGGTGCCGCGTGGATAGCGGATGGCAGATGGGCCATCGAGCTGAAAGCCGGTGTAAAGCATTTGGCGGCATTCGTTTTCATCTGCAGGCGCCATAATGGTCATGTTCGGAATGCAGTTGAGGAAGCTCAAGTCAAAACTGCCTGCGTGGGTGGGGCCGTCCGGGCCGACCAAACCGGCGCGGTCTATGGCAAATACCACGGGCAGATTTTGTATCGCGACATCGTGTACCAATTGGTCGTAGGCGCGCTGCAGGAATGTGGAGTAGATGGCAACAACGGGTTTAAGGCCATCACACGCCATGCCGGCTGCGACAGTAACCGCGTGCTGTTCGGCGATGCCGACATCAAAGTAGCGATCTGGAAACTGCTTGGAGAATTCCACCAAGCCTGAGCCTTCGCGCATGGCCGGGGTAATACCCACCAGGCGTTTATCCTGTGCCGCCATGTCACATAGCCAGTCGCCAAACACCTGGGTATAGGTGACATCGCTACCCGATGCCAGCAGTTCACCGTTATCCGGGTCGAATTTACCTACGCCATGATAGGTGCAGGGGTTCTCTTCTGCTGGTGTAAAGCCTTTGCCTTTTTTGGTGACGATGTGAAGGAACTGTGGTCCTTCCAGGTTGCGCATGTTGCTAAGCGTGCTGATCAGTGTCGGTAGGTCATGGCCGTCGATGGGGCCAATGTAGTTAAAGCCCAGCTCTTCAAACAGGGTGCCAGGGACAACCATGCCCTTAACGTGCTCTTCAGCGCGCTTGGCCAGCTCCCATACGGTAGGCATTTTGCCGAGTACTTTTTTACCGGTGCCACGCATGGATGAGTACATTTTGCCGGACAGCAAACGTGCCAGATAGTTGGACATGCCGCCCACATTTGGCGAAATCGACATCTCGTTATCGTTGAGGATGACCAATAGGTTGGCATCCAGGTCTCCCGCGTGATTGAGCGCCTCAAAGGCCATGCCGGCGGTCATGGCGCCATCACCAATGACTGCGACGGCCTTGCGGTCCAGCCCTTGGGCTTTGGCCGCTAGCGCCATGCCTAATGCGGCGCCGATGGATGTGCTGGAATGGCCGACACCAAAGGTGTCGTAAGGGCTTTCATCGCGCTTGGGAAAACCGGCCAGACCATCTTTCTGACGGATGGTGCCCATGCGTCCGCGGCGGCCAGTAAGAATTTTGTGCGGATAGCTTTGATGGCCCACGTCCCAAACGATGCGGTCGTCCGGCGTGTTGTAGACGTAATGCAGGGCGATGGTGAGTTCAACGGTGCCAAGGCCAGCGGAGAGGTGGCCACCCGTGTGACTGACAGATTTGATAAGGAAGCGGCGCAACTCTTCTGCAAGTTCAGGCAACTGCTCAATCGGCAGTTTGCGCAGCTCTTCCGGCATCGAAGCGCGCTCTAATAATGGATAATACGAGTCAGTCATGCTCTCTATAGCGTACAGCGTAAAAAAGGGATCAATTATGAGGCCCAGATTAAGATGGTGCAAGGCGCGGCGGCCAAGTGCCTAGGCTTTTCTCGACACTATGTAATCCGCCATCCAGCGCAGCGGATCTGCTGCTTCGCCCAGACCCTCAAGACTGGCGATGGCTTCATTACGCAGATCTTGCGCGCGCTCTTTGGCGCCATCCAGTCCCAGCAGGGCG
>JBNKYV010000149.1:0-13125 GCA_050301075.1 Gammaproteobacteria bacterium | reverse complement strand
TATGATTTCACTCAACTTTTCGCGAGTTTCGATAGTTCAGCCTTTTCTGAAATGGCATCGCTTACGATACGTGCCAGCGAGTCCACCAGCTCGGTATCCCTGTGTACCAAATAGTCAACGTTATCCGACTCCGCCGCTGTTAGCTCAGATTTAGATGTCAGCAGAGCTGTCTTGATATTACGATTTGGACTGTCAGAAAGACGAAGCGCACTAGCCAACGCAAGGCCGTTAAGCGTTTTCGCCTCGTTCGCGGTAATCAGCATCGAATACTGATTGCGCAACAGCTCCGTCAAAGCCTCCAAACCATCATCCACAATGCTTAACTTAACGGGCAATTCCTTGAGGGCCTCGGCACATAACTGGGCAATAATTCGGGAAGGTTCCACCAATATAATTGGATACAAATCCTCCAGCACCTGCTGGCGAATCTGTCCCAGTTCATTCTCAATGCTCTGAAAATCACTCCCCCCAGCGCAAGCATGCGCCTGAACCTTGCGTATCAGATCCACATAACTCAGCAACATCCGGGTATCGTTTGGGGAAACCCCACGACCGTCCTCAACCAGGTCACTCAATAGCCCTTCGAGGTTATGACAGATAGTGGTGATGACGCTTAACCCATGAACGCCGCCACTGCCTTTCATGCTGTGTACACGGCGGTACAACTCCTCGTAATTGGCGCTGAAAGTCTCTGCAAGGGTTAAAACAAGGCTTTCTATTTCATCACATAGTGAGGGAAGTTCGTGCAAATAGTCGATACGAAGCTGCTGCAGCAACTGCTGCGCATGATTTGATTCCATGCGTGTGTCTCCCAACCCCCAAGACCGATATGCGGTATCATGCGCGTATCGATTACGAATATTACTATTACCTTATCGGTTAAAAATGACAAAACCGAAACAAAATTTCTGGCAAATCAAAAAACTTCACGAACTCAATCAATTAGAGTGGGAAAGCCTGTGCGATGGTTGTGGCCGCTGCTGTCTGCTGAAATTGGAAGATGAAGACACTGGCGAGATCTTCTTTACAGATGTTGCCTGCAAAATGCTCGACACCGATACCTGCCGCTGTCAGGACTACCCTAACCGTGTCGAAAAGGTTCCAGAGTGTCTGGTGCTCAGCATGGATCACCCCGAATATTTCGAGATGCTGCCCGATAGTTGCGCCTATCGCTGCATGCAAAGAGGGCAACCCCTTGCAGACTGGCACCCATTGAACTCCGGCGATGCAAACAGTGTCCATGAAGCAGGGATATCGGTAAAAGATCAATGTGTCTCCGAAGAGCACATTCATCCCGATGATCTGGAAGACCGTATAATCGAGTTCTACGACGAATAAGAACAACACCATGCGTAACTACATAAGCAAACTGCTCGCATTAAGCCTTCTCATCACGGCCGGGCTGGCTCAGGCGGCATCCACGGCGCTGCTAATAAATGACGATAGCGTCATGCTGCATCACATTAGCGATCCTAATGTCATGTTGCTGCACACCACCTATCAGGAGTACACCCTGATGTATTCCCAGGAACCAGACCCGCGCAATCTAATGGCTACTGGCTCTTTTGAAAGTGAGAATTACGCCTGGAAACCTAAAAAAGATCACAGCGTCACGCCCAGGGCCACACTGATTGCCATGGATTTTCTCGATCGCAATCTCATCGCCCTGGCTGGCGGCGCCGTCTACCGCTATACCCCAGAAAAGAAAAAGTACAACGGTGTGACCGAATTTTATGCCTCCATCAAGCCCACCACCTTTGCCCAGGGCCATTTTGTATGGGGCATTCGCGCACAAGCCAATTATCAGTTTGATGAAAGACTGTCGGTCAACTTCGGCTACCGTAATATCAACGTTGAAACCGCTGGTTACTTTTATGATGGTTTCGAACGTGGCCTCTACTTCGGTATGACCCAAACCTATTAAGCACTTAGTTATCACTCCCGTTATGCAAACACTCGATATCGCACTCATCAAAGAGATTGTCACTGGCACGGCAAAACAAGAGCTTCTGCCCCGTTTCACTCAAGTAGAAAGACACAGCAAAGCCGATGGCAGCTTTATTACCGAAGCCGACCTTGCCTCGCAACAGCGCATTCAACAGGCACTGGCCGAGCACTACCCTGACTTTGGTTTTCTCGGTGAAGAGATGGATGAGGCCGAGCAAACAGCCCTGCTACAAAACTCGGCACAACCACTGTGGGTACTCGACCCCTTAGATGGCACCAGCAACTTCGCCGCCCATATTCCTTTCTTCTCCGTCTCACTGGCGCTGGTAGAAAAAGGCGAGATCGTTTTCGGCATGGTGTATGACCCTGTTCAGGACGAGTGCTTCTGGGCACAAAAAGGCCAGGGAGCCTTCATGAACGGCGCACCACTCAGCGCGGCCAACAGCGCACAATCGAGCCTGAAAAAGTCCACCGGGCTCATTGACCTAAAACGCCTCTCCGCCGAACTGCAAACCCGCCTGATTCAGGACATGCCCTACAGCTCACAACGCAGCTTTGGCTCCATCGCCCTGGACTGGGCATGGATCGCAGCAGGCCGCTGCCACGTCTACCTGCACGGCAAACAGAAACTGTGGGACTACGGCGCAGGCTATCTGATTCTCACGGAAGCCGGTGGCCACTCCTGCACGCTGGATGGCGAACAGGTATTCAATAACAGCCTTACACCCCGCTCAGCCGTTGCCGCGCTGGATGAGGGGCTTTTCCGCGAATGGACCCAATGGTTAAAAATTCCCGAGTAATCTGGAATAATGGCCTTCCGAGGGCAGGAGAAACACCATGAGCAGTAAACAAGCATCCAAACGCAATATCCGCAAAAGCATTCAACGCCGTTTTGACGACACCTTTGATCTGGCACGCCTGAATTACAAAAAGCGCGTCAAACCCGCTAAAGACGTCGCCAAGGTGATGGGCTTTGCCTTTGCCGGCATTATCTATCTGATCGGTTTTGGCCTCGCTTACTTCAGCTTCAGCAAAGGGCTGATTGACGTAAACTTCCTGAATAAGCTGGTGTGGATTTTCATGGTCCCCTCTTCTGTGGTTGGCTTTTTCGCCTTCCTCATCACCAGCAACCGTCGTGAATTCCCTATCCGCGAAGACATCCGCGCCCACGTTACAGATTTTGAAGGCGATAGCGGCACCTTCTGGCGCTATGCCCCTATTCTCAACAAGCTGGAACTGAAAAAGATCGATATCGAAGGCTTGATCGAAGCCTCACAGGAAGGTCGCCTGATCAAAATGGCGCCCGAGGATATCTGCGAAACTATCCACGCGCTTAACACCGCCCTGCGTGAAACTGGCGATGCCACCAAGAGCAATATTCTGGCTGAAGTGGAACAGAACTTCGCCGACACCACGGCCAAAGCGGCCTAGCTTTCACGTCCCCCGCTACTCAGCAGCGGGGGACACTCCCCAGTCAATCCTTGACACCCCACCCCATACCTCGTAACCTCGCGCCATCATTTGGCTTCAGGTGTTTCCAACGCTTTCGCAGAGGAAATGAAACGGGAAGTCGGTGCGTGAGGCTGTTTTTCATCATTTGCCCACAATTCCGACGCTGCCCCCGCAACGGTAAGTGAGTTAAGTGTGGATCACATGCCACTGTGCGTTTAAGCATGGGAAGGCGATTCACACGGGGTCTCTCACAAGCCCGGAGACCGGCCCGGAGCCAAGCCCGTGTTTCGCCCTCTGGTAGAAAACGCGGACTGTGTGACCATGTTGCGGAGGGCGACAGGTCAACGCGGCTTGTCCGGACTCCGTCAGAGTAAGAGTCCCAGGCCTCGTTCCCTCTCCTTCCTCCGCGTTTAGTGAATCGCTTTACCTGCACGGGTGTGTGCAGATTTAGGAAGGACAATGAAGAAAAGTATTTTCACCCTCGCGGCCATCAGCGCAGCCATGACACCTGTCGCTCAAGCCAGCGAAACATCGCCCATCGTAGTAACCGCAACCCGTACAGCACAAACAGCTGACCAAACAATGACCTCTGTCTCCGTCATCACACGAGAAGACATTGAGAATAGCCAAGCCATCAGCCTGGAAGAGCTGATCTCTTCCCAAATGGGCATCGACACTACCACTCGCGGTGGTTATGGCAAAAACAGCAGCCTGTTCATGCGCGGCACAAACTCCAACCACACACTGATTTTGGTAGACGGTTTAAAAGTTGGCTCGGCCACTCTGGGCACAACCGATTTCCAATTTATTCCACTGGAACAAATCGAACGTATTGAGATTGTACGCGGCCCACGCTCCAGCCTTTACGGCTCAGAAGCGATCGGCGGTGTTATTCAGATTTTCACTCGCCAAGGTACAAAGAAACACCAAACACGTGTTTCAGCAGGTGCTGGCAGCGACAACCTGCGTCAAGCAAGCATCCACAATAGCGGCAAACTGGGTAACACCGGTTACAGCGTAACGATTGCTAACACAGACACTGATGGTTTTGATGCCCATCAAGATAGTGAAAACGATGAAGACGGCTACAGCAATACATCAGCCGCTGTACGTGTACAGCATAACTTTGGCGATGTTGTAGAGATCAGCGGTCATGCCTCAACTGCTCAAGGGGACACACAGTATGATGGCTCCTACCAAAACAACACTGACTTTATACAACAAAATGCTGGTTTAAAGGTAAGCCTAAACGTTCTCGACACCTGGTATAGCACCCTATTAGTTGGCAATAGCCGCGACCAAAACAAAAACTTTTTGGATAACAATTTTTCAACGCTATTCACTACCAAGCGCCAACAAGCCTCATGGCAAAATGACTTGGTACTGGCTGACGAGGCCATGCTGACGGTTGGTGTTGATTACCAGAAAGACAACGTTGAAGGTACCACCGCTTATGCCATCACTGAGCGTGATAACGTTGGCATCTTTACTCAGTTCCAAAACACTCATGGTAGAAGCGATTATTCACTGAGCCTGCGTTCAGATGACAATGAGTCTTTTAGTCGCCATACCACAGGTAGTATTGCATGGGGATTCAACCTGAACGATGAAGTACGCTTTACAGCCAGTTACGGCGAAGCCTTTAAAGCGCCGACGTTTAACGACCTCTATTATCCTGGCTCTGGCAATGCCAATCTTAACCCCGAAGAATCACAATCCGTTGAGATTGGGCTAAGCCAACAAACAGATGCCGGTGAAGTTGCGATCAACATCTACAGAACCCACGTAGACAACCTGATCGACTGGAGCTGCGTATTAAACTGCTTTGATGCGGATTGGAGTAATGATGTTTGGCAACCAGTCAACTTAAACAAAGCCGATATCCGCGGTCTCGAATTCAGCCTGAAGACTGTTCTGGCTGGCTGGCAGAGCACGATGGAAACAAGCTTTGTAAATCCACGTGATGAATCAAGCAATAACGTACTGCAACGACGCTCACGCCAAACCATCGCACTCGATTTTGTACGCAGCTTTGGCAAAGCAACCTTTGGTGTAAAAGCACTGGGGAACAGCAAACGTTATGACAATGCCTGGAACTCCACAATCAACCGCGGTTACGGTGTTGTAAACCTGCGCGGTGAATGGGCCTTTAATAAGCAATGGCGTGTTAAAGGAACCATCAACAACGTGGGTGACAAAGCATACGAAACTGTTGCAGGCTATAACACAGCCGGACGCACAGTATTCGTCAGCGTCAGCTACGACATGTAATACAGCATGAAACAACTGGATGCACTACAGCAAACAGCTCTACCGGGACGCCGCCTTGGCGTTCTGGTTGCGGCCTCTTTGCTGGTGCATCTGGCTGTTGTTTACACCCTGCAACCACGCACACCTGAACTTACCCTGAGTGTTAACAATCAAGTTGTTCAGGTCACGCTAAGCCAACCATCAAACACTCAGAACACTGAGTCCAAACCAATACAAAAACAGACAACTCAAACACAAGCAGCAGAGCAAGCAACGCAATCGTCTCAACAAGAAATCAAACCGCAACGGATTGAACCCGTCACGAACGAGACAGACGTCGCACCTGTAACTGAGTCGCCCCAATCTCAAACAACATCAGAACCACAAGTAATACATCAATCAGAGCAAACAGAAGCAAGCTCGGATGTCATTACACAGGTAATGCATACGCCTGAAGCAAAAGATCCTCAAGCTGATCTTATGTCGTTGGAGGAAGTGAATGCGCGAGTTATGTCGAAACTAGATAACGATATACGCCAGTATTTCACCTATCCACTGATGGCGAAAAAGCGCGGCTGGGAAGGGGTGGTTAAGCTTGATATTGAGGTTGATTCACAAGGCAAGATCGCCAGCGTGGTGATTCGCCAAAGCTCTGGTCATAAGTTGCTGGATAAGGCGGCGCAAAAGACGTTGGAGCGTATTGGTCATATTGGCAATGCGGCAAGCTGGTTAGGCGGGCGCAGCTTAAATACAACCGTGCCGGTTAAATACGAGCTTACAAACGGATAAATATCAAAGCACATTCAAGGATAAACTCACATGAGACCAACTCTAATCACCATCACACTACTCTCGTTATTGATGTGGATCACTCGCGGTAACCACTTTGATTCCATCTATAATCTGCCCGATGCAAGCCTGGCAATTTTTCTGGCAGCCGGCTTTTACCTTCGTAAGACGTGGCCTTTAATCTGGTTGATGGCATTAGCAGCGTTACTGGATTACGTAGCCATTACCTACAATGGTGTTAGTGATTTCTGCGTTTCACCGGCTTACTTCTTTTTGATTCCCACCTACGCATGTATGTGGCTGGCAGGTCGCTGGTTAGCCGCGCGTTACAAAGGCGCCTTAAAAAATGCCGTGGAGCTTGTGTTTGCATCCGTTATCAGTACCAACATCGCTTTTCATATTTCCAGCGGTAGTTTCTATCTGATCTCAGGACGTTTTTCAGATCTGAGCTGGGCGACGTACGGCGAGCGTGTTGCCGCCTATTTGCCCTCATACGTCACCATTGCCTGCGGCTATATCGCACTCTTTGCTGTACTCCATATCATTATGGCGCAACTGGCACGTAAGAAAGCCGTAATAGCTAAATAAGCTCTAAAACAAAAAACCCCGGGCCACTTTCGTGACTCGGGGTTTTTCTCAAGCGGCGGGAGACCGCTTCTTCGACAAACCTTAATCTAAAAACACTAGATTAAAAATTCCGGCTCATCCTGACGAGGCAATTGCAAGAACCACCCTTGCTCTTCCAATTGCTTCAACACATCTGCTGCATTCTCTTGCGCCAGCTTACGATCAGGAGTCAGATCAAATTCCAATACGCGCTCAACAGGCTCCAACATTTTGAGCAATGCTTCAGGCACGCGAGACATATCATCTGATTCTGGCAGATAGAGATAGGTCATATCTTTCTTATTACTTTTATACACCGCGCACTTCATACTCATAGTTATATTCTCGCAATAAATTCGTCATTCAAACTGACCCCAATTTTACCTAATCTGAAGACGAAATTCGATTTTTTAGGGTTTACCTTACATAATGGTAGACGAGCATTCTTGTTCTGCAAGCACCCGATTCGCCCTGGAGGCCGACTGGGAGACCAACCGGAAGAATAAATGAATAAAAACCATAAGCGCTTGATCGTTCTTGGCGGTTTTATCGTATTTGGGCTGATTGTCTCCTGGAAAATCTCCCAACCAGACCCCGTCAAGGTCTCTGTTGCCAAGGCAGCAAAAGGCGATGTCGTTGATTCCGTAGCCAATACCCGCGCAGGTACAGTCAAGGCCTGTCGCCGCGCAGGACTCTCCCCTGCCATTGGCGGTCAAATCGCCCAACTGCCCTTTAAAGAGGGCGACAGTGTAAAACGGGGCGATCTGCTACTGGCACTCTGGAATGACGACCTGCTCGCCCATGTGCAACTGGCGGAACAACAAGCCAAAGCCAGTGAGGCGCAGGCCATTGCCAGCTGTGTTCAGGCCGATATCGCTGCGCGCGAGGCCAAGCGACTCAATAAACTGAGCGATAGTGGTGCCGCTTCTGAGGAACGCATTGACCAAGCCGTTACCCAGTCCAAGGCGTCAGCAGCGCAATGTAGTGCTGCACGGGCCAACGCCGCCGTTTCCCGCGCTCAGATGGGCGTTGCCGGAGCCAACCTTGCTCGCACCCTATTGATCGCCCCCTTTGACGGTGTCATCGCCGAGATCAATGGCGAACTCAATGAATATGTCACCCCCTCACCACCAGGCATTGCTACCCTGCCGGCCATCGACCTGATCGCCAACAACTGCTTTTTTATCTCCGCCCCCATTGATGAAGTGGATACCGCAGCCATCAAGAAAGATATGCCCGCGCGCATCACACTTGATGCCTATCGCGACCAACAATTTGAGGGCACGGTTAAACGCATTGCAGACTATGTGCTGGATCGCGAAAAACAGGCACGCACGGTTGATATCGAAGTTGAATTTACAACACCACCTGAAGGCCTTGTCGCTGGTTACAGTGCCGATACCGAGATCATACTGGCCACGCATAAAAACACCCTGCGCATACCAACGCTGGCCGTAATGGAGGGCCCCAAAGTACTGGTGCTTGACGACGATGTGCTAGTCAGCCGCAAGATCAAAACCGGCATCAGTAACTGGGACTTCACCGAAGTGCTCGATGGTCTTGAAGAGGACGAACGGGTCGTCACCTCATTGGACCGCAAAGGCGTAGAAAATGGTGCTTATGCAGTGGCGGATGATTTAGCTCAAAATGATTGAATTAAAAAACATCTGCCGCAACTTCCAGGTGGGTGATGCGATCGTACACGCGCTGCGAGACATCAACCTCACCATTGAGCGCGGTGAATATCTCTCCATCATGGGGCCATCAGGCTCTGGTAAATCGACGCTGTTGAATATTTTGGGGCTGCTGGATCAACCCAACAGCGGCGAATACCGCCTGAATGAACAGGCTATCAACACACTGACTGAAGATGAACAGGCACGTATACGCCGTGAACATATAGGTTTTATCTTCCAGTCATTCCACCTGATCCCACGACTTTCAGCGGCAGATAACGTTGCACTGCCCATGACGCTGGCCGGGGTTGATATACACGAACGCAAAGCGCGCGTTGATCACGCACTAAAAGCACTAGGATTAACCGACCGTGCCCATCACCGCCCGGACCAGCTCTCGGGTGGACAACGCCAACGTGTCGCTATTGCCCGTGCCATGGTGACAGAACCGGAGATCGTGCTGGCGGACGAACCTACCGGCAATCTGGATCGCGCCTCCAGCAATGAGGTCATCCATGCACTGGAGCATCTGCAAGAGAGAAACATCACGCTGATCGTCGTCACTCATGACCCCAGCCTGGGGCAACGCGCGAAACGTCAGATCCGCATGGATGATGGCCGTATCGTAGAGGACAAGCAGTAATGCATCTGGCGGATCTGCTCCGCTACACCTTTCAGGCCCTCACCAGCCACCGCGGTCGCACCCTGTTGATGTTATTGGCCATGAGCATTGGAGTGGGCGCAGTGATTGTATTAACCGCGCTGGGCGAAGGCGCACGGCGCTATGTGGTCGATCAATTTAGCTCCATCGGCAGTCACCTCGTCATCGTTCTACCGGGTAGAACAGAAACCACCGGCGGCGCGCCACCGTTAATGGGCCAAACCACTCGCGATCTCACCATTGAAGATGCCATGGCCTTAAAACAGAGTTATGCCGTGCAACGCCTTGCCCCAATTGTGGTGGGCTCGGTACCTGTTTCATGGCGTGAAAAAGAGCGTGAGGTACTGGTGCTGGGTACCACGGCCGAGATGAAACCGATACGACAAATGGAGATGTCACTGGGCAAATTTCTACCACCGGGCATGGAAGAGAGCGCCAAACCAGTTGCAGTCCTTGGCCACAAACTTCATCAGGAATTGTTTGGCAACCAAAACGCCTTGGGCGAATGGGTACGTATCGGCGAATACCGTTTTCGCGTCATCGGCGTACTGGCACAACAAGGACAATCGCTGGGCACGGATATGAGTGACCTGATCATCATTCCCGTTACCTCTGCGCAGAGCCTGTTCAATACCAACTCGCTGTTTCGCATCATCGTACAGGCCAAAGGCCATGACTCTATCGATAATGCCAAGACAGCCATTCAAAACATCATTCGCGCCCGCCATGAAGGCAAAGACGATGTCACGGTCATCACCCAGGATGCCATCCTCGCCACCTTTAATCGCATCTTCAAAGCACTCACCTTCACCGTAGGCGGTATTGCCGCCGTCAGCCTTGCGGTGGCCGGTATACTGATCATGAACGTTATGCTGGTTGCGGTAACGCAACGCACATCAGAGATAGGGCTGTTAAAAGCATTAGGCGCCCCCCAACATGAAATCATGATGCTGTTTATGGCGGAGGCAGCCGTGCTCTCCACCGTAGGCGGCCTTGCCGGTTTAGGGGTTGGCTTTCTCGGCGTCACCGCACTGGCCCACGCGATTCCCACCTTCCCTGTCGGCGCCCCCGCCTGGGCCGTGCTTGGCAGTCTGAGCACTGCGATGGCTACAGGGTTAGTTTTTGGCCTAATGCCCGCCAGAAGAGCAGCAAAACTGGACCCCATAAAGGCACTCACAAAACGCTAGCAAGCTATTCCCCATTGCCTGCTAAACTATGGCCATCTAACGAACGTAAAGGCACTCAGGTAATGTCGGGCAGTCAAAGCAACATCGAATTTAAAGCAATCAATATCGCCGTATTAACCGTATCAGACACGCGCACAGAAGAGACCGACAAATCCGGCAACTATCTGGTTGAACAGCTACAACAGGCTGGCCATACATTGACAGAAAAGCAGATTCTCGCCGATGATATTTATCAAATACGCGCACTCGTCTCGCGCTGGATTGCAGAGCAACACGTCGAAGCCATTTTGATTACCGGCGGCACCGGTATCACTGGCCGCGACGTAACACCTGAAGCTATCAGGCCACTTTTAGACAAACAGATTGAAGGCTTCGGCGAACTGTTCCGCACACTCTCTTTGCAAGAAATCGGCGCATCCACCATTCAATCACGCGCACTGGCGGGCCAAGCCAACGCAACCTTTATCTTTTGCATGCCGGGCTCAACAGGTGCTTGCAAACTAGCCTGGGAGAAAATCCTGAAAGAGCAGCTGGATATCCGCACACTGCCATGCAACTTTGTAAAACTAATTCCGCGCTTGAGAGAAGTTTAAAACAACGACTTTAGGAGTTCAGGGACGAATGAGAGTCATCAACAAACTAAACGAACTGGATGCAGAACAAGTTAAACAAGCCTTTAGCGAATTACTCTCAGACTACCTAACACCCGCCTTTGGCTCCATTAGCAAACGCGACTTCGATATATTGTTATTCATGAAGCTGCAACAGCTCGGCGTAATCGACAAAAACCCGGAGATATATGAACTGGTTTCAGAGCTCAAAGTCACTCGAGCCAAAGCGCGCAATCTTTTATATGAAGCGAAGTTAAGACAATCAACAGAAGATGACCTGGACGAAGAACTTAAACAACTGTTACTGCGTCCTATGTTTCTCAAAGAGAATAACAAAATCGGCATAGAAATTGAGAACCCCTACCTAATCGATCACCTGCGCTACAAACTCAAAAAGCTTAACCACATCACCGATGGTTCGTTTTCACCCGAACTGGTTAAGCTAACAACCGATGCCTATCTTGCACTGTTTGAACAATACCTACCGGATACAACCAAGAAAAAAGTAATCAAAGCCTTTATTGATATTGGCGCAAAAGCTGATACCAGCTTTACCGGCATTATGACAGCCGTACTTGGCAAACTGGGTAAAAAACTGGCCGACGAAGCAGGAGAGAAACTGGTTGAGTCAATCAGTGACTATTTAGTTCCCATCATTGATGGTCAGATAAGCACCATCAAAAGTCTCTATAGATCGCTATTAAAAGATTAGATAACTTCACACACAATCTGGACAATTCCTGTTAGCCATTTATGCTTTAAGAGACTGGCTCAGGTATAACCCAATGCAACTACGAGACTCTTTGCACCTTTCATTAACGGCGATCACTGCTTATCGCATGCGTAGTGCGCTCACCACTCTGGGCATCGCCATTGGTATCGCTGCCGTTGTTTTGCTTACTGCGATTGGCGAAGGCATACATCGCTTCATACTCACCGAGTTCACTCAGTTCGGTACTCATCTGATTGGCGTCACCCCCGGCAAAACAACCACCGCAGGCGTCTCGGGCGCTGTTGTCAGTAACATTCGACCTCTCACCCTAGATGATGCGCAAGCCATGAGGCAAATCCCTCAGGTGGAATATGTTGTGCCTGTGGTGCAGGGAAATGCGGAGGTTGAATCAGCAACGCGCAGCCGCTGGACTATCATTAACGGTGTCGGCCATGCCGCGCCAAAGGTATGGCAGTTTGACGTTGCCCAAGGGCGGTTCCTTCCCGACGATGATCCAAACAACAGTCGTGCACTTGCCGTGCTGGGTGCCAAGGTGCGCACAGAACTCTTCCCCAACAGCAATCCGCTAGGGCAGTACATTCGTGTTGGCGGTCACCGCTATCGCGTCATTGGCATTATGGAGCCCAAGGGACAATTACTTGGTTTTGATCTCGATGATGCGATCTACATTCCAACCTCACGAGCCATGGAGGTTTTTAATCGCGAAAGCCTGATGGAGATCGATCTACTCTACTCCGCCAACGCATCTGCAGAAACCATCGCTAATCGCACCCGTCAAATGCTCACCGCCCGGCATGATGAAGAGGACTTCACCATCGTGACACAAGAAGAGATGCTGGAAACGCTCAGCTCGATTCTGGACGTATTGACACTGGCCGTTGCGGCCATTGGAGCAATTTCACTGTTCGTTGGCGGCATCGGCATTCTCACCATCATGACCATTGCGGTAAGCGAACGCACCAATGAAATTGGTTTGCTGCGCGCCATGGGGGCAGAAAGCCATCAGATATTGATGATATTCCTCACAGAAGCAATCACACTCGGTGCACTTGGGGGGATAAGCGGTCTCATACTTGGACTAGGTAGTGCCGAAATACTAAATTGGGTGGTACCAGGACTTCCTGTGCATGCATCACTATTTTATGTATTACTGGCAGTCGCGGTAGCACTGGCGATTGGCCTGATTGCGGGGATTGCTCCCGCCAGAAAGGCC
>JBNKYV010000148.1:0-2078 GCA_050301075.1 Gammaproteobacteria bacterium | reverse complement strand
GGCGTGCTTGAGTATGAGTAAAATGCGTTAAACCCTGGCCCCATGTAATGGTATAGTTACGCCACCATTCATCAAAGTCGCAGTCGAGTAGGGTAGGTTTTTCAAATCATGGGTAGGTCTTTAGCTGTTCTTTCTCTGGTGGCGTTGCTCACCGCAGGTTGCTCAACACTTTCGCTTGGGCCGATGTCCTCCATGGAATTCTCTAAAGAAATTGATGAAGTGCTGGCTGACGGCGATGTGCATCGCGCTGACAGGCTGCTGGGCGAGATGGAACTCTATCATCCAGATTCGCCAGATATGCAGATCCGTTACGTGAAGCTGATTGAGGCATACTACAAAGCGGATGAAATGCTACAGGCATCAAAAGCAGCAACCCGCTTTTCAAAAATGTACCCCGAACATCCTGAAATCGCGCGTGTCTACTACATCGGTGGTTTGGCCTATTACGAACTCGGCGTGAAAGAGATGGCGCTGGAGAATGGTGAAGAGAGTTCACTTGCTGCGCGTGAAGGTTTGAAACTGTTCGATGCTTTAAAGCAGTGTTGTATCGATAGCGAGTATGTATTGCGGGCACGCGAAAAGGCCAATGACCTAGGCATAAAAGTTGCCAGATATGAATTCAATGTGATGCGCCAGGAGTTTAGAGATGGTGACTACACAACGGCGCTGTTGATTGCGCAGTACATTGTGCGCCGCTTCCCCAATGAAGATGTTGCAGGCCTTGCGGCATTGATGGTGGCAGCGTCAGATGATCCCGTCAAACTGGCTCGTTTATTGGAAGTAACAGAGGATGAAAATGTCACTGCGCGTGAAGTGCGCGCCATTCTGAGTGGCTCCTCTATCCCTCAACCTGAGCCTGAAAAAGAGCCAGCTAAGCCGGTAGAGCAAGTGTCTTTCCCGCAAGAGGGGATTTTTGCAGACCCAGCAGAGAAAACGGTTGGATTTGCTGCTGAGCAAGTACCTGTACAAGCCGTTTCTGCAGTAGCCGATGTGGCCCAAGCGGTTGTTTCAGCGGCAGCTGTTGCTACGCCTGCCACCGCCGCTAAAGAGGTTGTAGCGCCCTTGGTTGAGCCAGAGAAGACCATGGCGGCCAAACCGCGTCTCTATACAATCCAGCTTTCCAGTGCCAGTTCAATCGAATCTCTAAAAGAGCAGATGCAAAGCTTAGGATTGGCTGCCAAAGTAGATTATCAAGAGCGTTTGGTTAACGGCAAAAAACTCTATTCAGCTCTGTACGGTGGGTACAGTAGTTGGGGTGAGGCCAAGGCCGCTTTGCCTCAGGTAAAAGAGTCGACCACTGTTAAAGATGCCTGGATTAAGCGCATGCCGACAGAAGGCTTATTGGACTAAGGCGATCGAAAATTCGTTGTGGCTACTCGCGTATTTAATCTAAGGAACGTCCCTGACGATGAGGCCGAGGAGGTTCGTCAACTGCTCGAAACTCATCAAATTGAGTTTTACGAAACGCCAGCCGGCAGTTGGGGGATGTCCATGCCCTCGCTGTGGGTGCCGGACGATAGCGTGGCTGATCGCGCCAAGTCGCTGATTGCCGATTATCAGGAACAGCGGGCCATAACTGCGCGACAAATCTATGAGGCCGAAAAGGCTTCAGGCCAGCAACGTACCTTTTGGATGATTCTGAGTGAGGGGCCAGGCCGCTTTCTCTTCTATATATTATTGATTTTGTTTTTCCTCTATCTTTCCATCATGCCTTTTCTCAAGTTCGGCGAATAAGGCAAATTCGCCGGGTTTGCCCCTTTAAGCCCTGTTGCTTGCAATGCTAAACTTTCGCCATTTGTAATATCAGAACAACGAGGAAAGCATGGCAGGGCATAGTAAGTGGGCCAATATTCGCCACCGCAAAGGCGCTCAAGACGCTAAACGCGGCAAAATTTTCACCAAACTGATCCGCGAGATCACTGTTGCAGCCAAAATCAGTGGTGATCCAGAGTCTAATCCACGTCTGCGCGCGGCAATTGATAAAGCGTTGGGTCAAAACATGACCAAAGACACGATCGAGCGTGCGGTAAAGCGTGGTTCCGGTGAGGCAGGTGGTGATGATTATGAAGAGCTGCGCT
>JBNKYV010000147.1:0-10267 GCA_050301075.1 Gammaproteobacteria bacterium | reverse complement strand
AATTTAGTTCAGGCAGGCCCTGCTGCTCGCAGCGGGCGCTTTAGTGCCTGGGGTTTACAAAGGGGAGAGGCTATTCTCCCCATTTGGTCGCTGCGGGGTGTTCCCCGTAGCGGTTATAAATTAGGCCCCACTGATCCCCATGTTCAGCGGCGCGGTAAGCGAACCGACTATGCTACGACTTGGCGCGGCTGGTGGCAAATTATAAGTGTTTCGTGAAGCAAGCCCTAAGTCAGTTCGCTGATGATTTTGCGCACGCTAGGCAGCTGGCGGCGGCTCACTTCAAAGTCTTGTTCAACGCCTCGCAGGGTTAGCAGGTGCTGGCCATCGCTGTTTTTGCGCAGGCTTTCGATAAAACTGTTGGCTACCAGCGTGCTGCGGTGGATGCGGGTGAAACGGTCTGCCAGTTCCTGTTCCAGTGATTTGAGGGGCTCATCAATCAGCACTTCACCCTCTGTGTGATGCACGGAGACGTATTTGCTGTCGGCCTGAAAGTAGATGATCTCTTCGATGGGGATCAGCTTCAGCCCGCCGCGGTGATGAGCGCAGATGTGCTTGCGCGCCTCTTCCTCGCCACTGCTCTTTTGCAGCTGTTCGCGTTCAGGTACATGGACTTTGGAGAGTGCTTGTTCCAAACGGCTGGCGCGGATGGGTTTGAGCAGGTAGTCGATGGCATTGGCTTCAAATGCCTTGAGAGCGTGGTCGCCATAGGCAGTGGTGAAGATGACAGCGGGTGGTGATTTGAACTCCGTCAGGTGCATGGCGACTTCTATGCCGTTGATCTCCGGCATGCGGATGTCCAGCAGTACTACGTCCGGCTCCAGGGTTTGCACTTTATACAGCGCCTCGCGGCCATTGGCGGCTTCACCAACGACATCGTGGCCGCCAATATCTTCCAGCAGATCTAGCAGGCGGGCACGGGCCAAGGGTTCATCATCAACGATTAATATCTTCATGTTCTCTAAAAGGTACGTAAGGAATGTGAAGTTCTACCTGATAATAGCCGTCTGGGCGAGAGACTGTCAGTTTTCCCTGCTCTTCAAAGTGGGCCTGTAGACGTTGTTGGATGTTGTCGATGGCCATGTGCAGCCCAGGGCGTGAGTGTGTGTTCTTGGTCTCAGGTACCGGATTGATCACGGTTAAGGTGATGTTTTTGCCATCGAAATGGCCATGACAGCGAACTTTGCCACCCTCGCTGAGATTCTCGATACCGTGGTAGATGGCATTTTCAAAGAGTGGTTGTAGTGTCAGTGCAGGCAGAGAGGCGTCCGGCGGCAGGGCGTTGGTGTCCCACTGGATGTGCAAGCGCTCTCCCAGGCGTAACTGTTCGATCTGTAGGTAACGACGGGTAATCTCTAGCTCTTCTGATAACGGTACGCGCGAACCACTGCCCTTGCCCAATGTGTGGCGGAACAGGTCTGCCAGGTCTTCCACCGCCTCTTCTGCTTTGCGTGGTTCGCGACGAATCAGGCTGGCGATAGTGTTAAGGCTGTTGAACAGAAAGTGGGGATGAATACGTGCCTGTAGTGCTTGTAGGCGGTACTGGTTTTCCGCTTCGATATTGAGCTTAACCTGATGTTGCAGGTAGAAATAACGCAACACGATGAAGCTGGCAATGGCGCAGATGGCCACGTTGCGAGCAATAAATTCGTTATGTTCAAGTTTAATTACCAGTGCTCCAGCGCCCATGTTTTCACCCACCCAATAGGCCAGCTCACTGAACAATACGGTGATGGCAAGCAATAACAGGTAGCTGATCATGCCGCTGGTGCTGTTTTTAAAACGCGCCAGTAAGGGGCGCAGGGAACATAGGGCTGCGGTTGAGACCAAGGCGACCCACTGAATGAAGAGTGATATCAGGCTAAGGTAATTCCACAGGCTCTCATTGGAGGCCGGGGTGGCTAGCGTCAGCACGATGGCCAGCATTTCGCCGATGATGACTACCGCAAAGACGATGCGGATATTGCAGAAATCCGGCAGAAAAGTGCGCTGGTTTAGGTTGGCTGTATTGTTGGCTTGTTGGCCCATCTTCCTGAATTGGCAGCTGTTTTAGAGGGTATCGGCGCTGTTTTGTTTTTCTGATTGGCCTTTGTACTGGATAGGCCTGTTTTAGCGCGATATCTTGGTATAATCGCGCTTTTCGCTTTAAAGATAAAGGATCACCGTGACTGAGCAGCAATCCAAACCCTGGGCCGGGCGTTTCACTGAACCCACTGATGCCTTCGTTGAGGCGTTTACTGCCTCTGTAGGATTTGACCAGCGCCTGTTTCGCCATGACATTGCCGGCTCTAAAGCCCATGCGCAGATGTTGACCAAGGTAGGTGTGCTGACTCAGGAAGAGTGTGACAAAATCCAGAAAGGCCTTGACGATGTGTTGGCCGAGATCGAAGAAGGCAAGTTCCAGTGGTCGGTATCGCTGGAAGATGTGCATATGAACGTCGAAGCGCGCCTGACGGCATTGATCGGCGATGCGGGTAAGAAATTGCACACCGGTCGTTCACGTAATGACCAGGTTGCTACCGATATCCGTCTCTACTTGCGCGACGAGATTGATGCCATTCTGGATGAGTTGAAACGTCTGCAAACTTCATTGGTCGATCTGGCTGAACGCGAAGCAGATACCATCATGCCTGGTTTTACCCATCTGCAAGTAGCACAGCCTGTGACTTTCGGTCATCACATGCTGGCATGGTTTGAGATGCTGGTGCGTGATGCACAACGTTTTGCCGATTGCCGCAAACGCGTCAACATCATGCCATTGGGCGCTGCTGCGCTGGCAGGCACTAGCTACCCGATTGATCGTAACTACACGGCACAGCTGTTGGGTTTTGATGCGCCGACCGAAAACTCGCTGGACTCGGTCAGTGATCGTGACTTTGCTATCGAGTTCTGTTCAGCAGCTTCTTTGTTGATGATGCATATGTCGCGTTTTTCTGAAGAGCTGATTATCTGGGCCTCTGCACAGTTTGATTTTGTTGATATTCCAGATGCTTTCTGTACCGGTTCATCGATCATGCCGCAGAAGAAAAACCCTGATGTGCCTGAGCTGGTGCGTGGTAAAACAGGCCGTGTAAATGGCCACTTGATCTCTTTGCTAACGCTGATGAAAGGTCAATGTTTGGCATACAACAAAGACAATCAGGAAGATAAAGAGCCATTGTTCGATACCATCGATACCGTGCGTGGTTCCCTGAAAGTGTATGCCGATATGATGGCAACGCTGACTGTGAAGAAAGAGAACATGGAGCGCGCAGCGCTACAGGGCTTCTCTACCGCAACTGATCTGGCTGATTACCTGGTGCGTAAAGGCGTGCCTTTCCGTGATGCTCACGAAGTAGTCGGAAAAGCGGTGCGTTTGGGGGTTGATACCAAACGTGACTTGGCTGAAATGGCATTGGAAGAGCTGCAACAGTTCTCTTCTGCTATCGGTGAAGATGTGTTTGAAGTGCTGACGTTGCAAGGCTCTGTCTCTGCGCGTAACCACTTGGGTGGTACGGCTCCAGCACAGGTGCGTGAAGCAGTTAAACGTGCGCGCCAGCGTATTTAGTTCTGCTACATGCCTATAAATAAAAAAGGCGTTATCGCGATGCGATAACGCCTTTTTTATGTCGTAACTAAAGCCAGATTAAGCAGCCTTGGCGGCATTAACCTCTTCACTAACACGTTGCAGCATCAGTGTTGAGTCATCACCTTTGCTCCAGCTGGTCACGCCGCAGTAAGGCGTAACTTCGATGGTGTCACCGCTTCCAGAGGTAAATGTTTTCTCGCCGATTATCTGGCAGAGCTTTTCGCACAGTTGCTCTGCGGCATCCTGCGGTGTTTCTGGCAATACCAACAAAAAGTCAGGCCCGTCGTAGCGGCCAATGATATCTGCCCAGCGCATTTGATCTTTGAGCATCTGCGCAACTTGTGTCCAGGCGGCAAGCTCGGTCTCTTCTGTTGCGTTGGCAACTGCGATGTTGAGTTTGATGATAGAGAGTGGGTTACCGTAGCGGCGGCTTCTCGATACCAGTGGCTCCAGGCCTTGCAGCAGTGCGCGGCGGTTTGGCAGGCCAGTAATGGCATCGCGCGTGGTTAATTGACGCAGGTCTTCGGCCAGCTGGTCGCGTTCAATGCGTAGGCGCTGTTCTATGGTGATGTCACTGTAGTAGTGCACGCGGCTGTTGTCTGCTTGTTTCTCGCTGTTACAGCGCAGCCAGCGTTGTTGTTCGCCAGATTGATGGAAAACCGTTTCAGGTGGATCTGTAAGAATGCTGCGCAAAGATGCGTCGATCTCATCAATGGCTTTGCCTGCCAGTTGGTCGCTGGAAATATCCAGCAGGTCGGGCAGGGTGTCGTTGAACCATTGAATGTTGCCCTTGGCGTCCAGAATCAGGATGCCAATCGGGGCGGATTGTAATGCTGATGAGAGTTGTGTGTTTTCCATAGTGCGGAGCCTCCAATCGCTAATCGTTTAGGTATAACGCATTAAGGCGTGTTTCAGCAAGGCCATATTGAGTTCACTCAATATGCGAGTGGTTATGCGTGTGTTTCTGTTCCCGATGTTTTTTGTGTGCGAATTGTTGATTTATAACCTGTTGTTATCAGAATGATAAATTCATTTGTGTTGATTGATATACGGTGGAGAAATAAGCATATAAAGCACAAAAATTAGTGTCTGCTGCGTTAAGTTTTGCGCCCAAAACGCCGATAGATCGGTGGTGGGAGTGAGCATGCAGAAATCAGCGAAAAAAAGTAAATTTGCAGATGTAGAGGCGCTTAAAAAACGCTTCTTGCTGATCAATAAAGAGCGGCTGCGTCGTACCGAGGATTGTATGCGCGCCACGCAGCGTGATTTTCTCGAATTTTTACCGCTGCTGTTTCATATCAATCATGCCCGTTTGCCGGGTTATATCTCTAAAGATACCCCGTCAGGTATCTGTGACTATGCACCAACCAAAAAAGGTTTGGGTGCAGCGAATCGTTATATCAATCGTTTTGAATACAAAAAACGTGCAATGCCACGTTATGACATCTTGTCGATGTTCCTGATGGGAAGTAGTGGCACGGTCGCTTATTCGAAAAAAAGCGACTTTGATATCTGGCTTTGCCATCAAAATGATATCTCCAGCGACAAGCTTGAAGAGTTGCAGGCTAAAGCAACTGCAATAGAGAAATGGGCCGATGGCCTGGGGCTGGAGGTGCACTTCTTCTTGATGGATGCCAAGAATTTCAAGGCAGGGAAGATTGTTGATCTTTCGTCAGAGAGTAGTGGTACGGCCCAGTACTATCTGTTGCTAGAAGAGTTTTATCGAACCAGTTTATTGATTGCCGGGCGTTATCCCGCATGGTGGTTGGTGCCGGCAGAGCATGAAGCCAATTATGACTCCTATCTGAAGGATTTGTTTGATCGTCGCATCGTGCATGAAGGCGAGTGTATTGATTTTGGTGGTATACCGACGGTTCCGGCAGAAGAGTTTTTCGGTGCTGCGTTATGGCAGCTGTTTAAAGGAATCGATTCGCCATACAAATCAGTGCTCAAGTTGGCACTGATGGAGGTATATGCCGCTGAGTATCCTGACACTAGCTTGTTGTGTCTGGAGTTTAAGAAAGCTATTTACGAAGGCGAAACGGATCTGGATCGGCTTGATCCCTATTTAATGCTTTACCGCCGTATAGAAAAGTATTTGATGGATCGCGATGAGGAGGAGCGCCTTGAGCTGGTGCGTCGCTGCTTCTACTTCAAGGTTAACCAAAAAATGAGCCTGCCAGAGACAGGGGTTTATGATTGGCGTCGCGATCTGCTGCGCAATCTGTTGAACTCATGGGGTTGGGAACAAGAGCATCTTGAGGTAATGGATGATCGCTCTGGATGGAAGATTCGTCAGGTATTGAAAGAGCGCGGTGTGTTGGTAAAAGAGCTGACTTACACCTATCAGTTCCTGTCTGACTTTGGACGTCAGCATGCCGAGTTGGCCGCCATCAATCAGTATGATTTGAATGCCCTGGGGCGCAAACTCTATGCGGCGTTTGAGCGTAAGGCGGGCAAGGTTGAGATCGTTAACCGTGGTATCTCACTCAACGTGTGGGAGCCGAACCTGACCTTTTACCAAATTCAGCAAAAAGATGATGGCGGTGGCTGGGCGCTGTTAGCTCCTGAGCCTGGTGGTGGTGGTTCAAAAATGACTGCATTGAAGCGTGGTCGCTGCATTACCGAGGTAATTGCATGGGCCTATTTCAATGGCCTGCTTAGCTCGCAAACCATTGTCAAAATGGTGTTGGCAGATAGCCGCATCGAGGCGCTGGAGGTAATGGATTTTGTAAAAGATCTTGAGAAGCAGTTACCACCCAGTAAGTTGATGGAAACCAATGTTGAGAATTTGGGCCGCGCTGCGCGAGTCTCTCAAGCGTTGATTGTCGTTAATATGGGGGGCAATCCGCTGGTTGAGCATCGTCGCAGTGGTAAGCATTTGGCGAGTAATCGTACTGATGCGTTTAGCTATGGCGGTATGTATGAAAGCTTGATCAGCAGTTTCGATATATTGGTCATGAACTCTTGGAAAGAGGTAGTTGTTTCTCACTACTACGGTATCGATAACATTCTTTCCGGTGTGAGCGCCTATTTCAAACAGATGCCGCCTTCCAAAGGTAATCCACCTCCTGTGCCTAAGGTGCTTTGTTATTCATCGAATCACATTATGACCATCCAGCAGATGGTGACGCGCCTGTTTGAAGAGTTGATCGAATGTTTCTACGGAGGCTCGGAGAAGCTGCACAACCGCTACATCATGAATGTGCGCAGTGATTTTTATGTGCTGTATATGGATGATGATATTTTGCGCTTCCAACGTTTACCCTCTTATGCAGAGCTGGTGCGTTATCTGGGCAAAGGTCGCCAGCACTTTGGGCAAGTGACG
The DNA here is from genome assembly GCA_050301075.1 of Gammaproteobacteria bacterium. Taxonomy (GTDB): domain Bacteria; phylum Pseudomonadota; class Gammaproteobacteria; order Tenderiales; family Tenderiaceae; genus JBNKYV01. The sequence continues at coordinate 3,374 of JBNKYV010000147.1, read as the reverse complement.
ATTTATCAAACGGCTTTGCAGAACACTATTCTGCCCTTGATTTACAAATTTAATCGCCAAAATGTGGTGCAGCTCTTCTATAAGGAAAAAGGCAAAACAGCAGAAGTGTATGTGCTGGATGAAAACGGCTCGCTCTATTTTAACGAAGTGGACTATGTTGACGGTGAGCTGTTGTTGAGTCAGTTTGGTCGATTCTTTGATTCAATCTTGCAGCGTCGTTTTTATCAATCCGTAGGGCAGGGTGATGATGTTTCCGGGCAGGATATTGAGTATTACCAGGTGGTGCGTAATCGCCAGGGTACTTATCAGGTAGGTAAACGCGAAGCGAGCAATGAGCCCGCACGTAAGGGATACCTGAATGTGCAGGTGATTGCCTCTAACGATGGCGAGGATAATGCGGCCGTTACTATTTACTGCGATGAGCAGGAGTTCTCTTCGCTCGAGTATGGTAGCGATCTCTTTTCCAAAGTAGCGGCCTATGTGGTGAAAAAACGCTCCAGCGGCCACACCTATCCCATTTTTGTGACTGATGTGGATTTGCCGCCGGACTTGCTGAGTCAGTATCCAGAGGGTAATGCCCCCACGGCTGATTTTCTCAATTACAAGAAAAGCATCGAAAACAAGCTTAACGAGGCCCTGAAACTGGCCACAAGCACCGGTAGTGTTCATACATTAAAACCGGTTTGATCCGGCGCATGGTTGGCCCTAACCGTTAATTCTGGGATAATTCGCGAACATCAGAGATGACTCATCCTGAACCTATTCAGGATGAGTTTTTTTGTTTTTATTCCGGGGCTAAGCAGATGGATGAAAATCGTATCAAACAGCTGTTATTTGCGTTGTTTGTGGCAGGTATTGTGGGGTGTGGCCAAAAGGGCGACCTCTATTTTCCAAAAGAGCAGTCTGCGGTCTCGTCGATCAATTCCATTGTGAGTGTAGAAAATGGATCATTTTGAGTTTCGTGAAGGCCAGCTGTTTGCTGAAGATGTGGTGGTGGCAGATATTGTCGCCCAGCACGGCTCGCCTTGTTATATCTATTCACGCGCGACGATTGTGCGTCACTGGCGCGCGTTTGATAGCGCCCTGGAAGGCCAGCCTCATCTGGTTTGTTATGCGGTAAAGGCGAATTCCAATCTGGCGGTACTGAATCTGATGGCGCGTATGGGCTCAGGATTCGATATTGTTTCGGTGGGTGAGCTGGAGCGTGTGATCGCGGCGGGCGGTGATCCTGCCAAAGTTGTCTTCTCTGGCGTGGCCAAGCGTGCTGATGAGATGCGTCGCGCCCTTGAGGTTGGTATCAAATGTTTTAACGTCGAATCTCTTCCTGAGTTGCTGCGTCTTAATGAAGTTGCGGGCGAGATGGGAGTGAAGGCGCCTGTCTCAATTCGTGTAAATCCAGACGTGGACGCGCAAACGCATCCTTACATCTCTACCGGGCTTAAAGAGAACAAGTTCGGTATCGCGATTGATGATGCATTGGATGTGTATCGCCAGGCTGCGGCGTTGGAGCATCTTCAGGTCACTGGCGTAGATTGCCATATCGGCTCGCAATTGACTCAGGTCGCACCGTTCGTTGATGCTTTGGATCGTGTGCTGTTGTTGATAGATCAATTGAAATCAGAAGGTATTGATATCGATCATCTTGACGTCGGGGGCGGTCTGGGGATTCGTTATCGCGACGAAACGCCACCTGAGCCTGCCGAGTACGCACGTGCGATTAAAGAGCGCCTGCAAGGTTCGGATATCGAACTGCTGATGGAGCCTGGCCGTGCTATTGCCGGTAACGCCGGTATTTTGGTGACACGTGTCGAGTACCTCAAACCGGGTGAAGAGAAAAACTTCGCTATCGTTGATGCCGCGATGAATGATCTTTTGCGTCCTTCACTTTACTCAGCATGGCAAGAGATTGTGCCGGTTGTGCCTCGCAGTGACGTGGCCGCCAAGGTCTACGATATTGTTGGCCCTGTCTGTGAAACAGGCGATTTTCTCGGTAAAGAGCGTGAACTGGCAATTGCCGAAGGTGATTTGCTGGCCGTACGTGGGGCTGGAGCTTATGGTTTTTCCATGAGTTCAAATTACAACAGTCGTACGCGTGTTGCAGAGCTGATGGTAGATGGTGATCAGGTACATGTGATTCGTCGTCGCGAAGCACTTGCAGAGCTTTACGCGCACGAGAGCGTTTTGCCATAAACCTGTGCTAGATATTAAAAAGGCGTGTGATGTTTCCATTGCACGCCTTTTTTATTTATGTAGATAAGGAAATTTGCTCCTTAATCAATAGAGACTTTTTGCGGCACGCTCTTCCAAACGGAGCCATTACCAAATTGGAACATGGCATTTCTGCCCCAGCAGTAGGCGTAGCGGTTACCTGAGTCGGTGTGTTCGCGCACACCGCAGGTATGGGCTGGGCCTGCTGTTACATCAAACCAGTCTCCTGTGCCGCTCATCAGTTCAGTCTCTTTGACGAAGGAATCTTTTATCGAAGAGCTGAGTTGTAATGCGCTGTTATCCCCCCAGCATTTCATGGATTGGGCTGTATTGATTGCGCAGGTGTGATTGTCGCCCAGCGCAAAATCGGACCACACTTGTCCGTGCACGATAACCTCATAGGGTTCTAAGTCGACCACTTCACGAGAGGCTGTTTGCCCAAGGCTTCTGTCGCCCCAGCAGAAAAGTTTGGCATTATTTTTTATTGCACATGTGTGTTTTGCACCGGCTTTTACGTCTTGCCAATCGGTATTCAGCCCTTTGTCGGCAAAAATGGTTACTTGAGTTGGTATTCTGTTGTCTGCCGGGTTAACACCGAGCTGGTCGTAGGTTGTATCTCCCCAACAGTATAGCGTTCCGGTACTTTGAATGCCGCAGGAGTGGCCGCCGATAGTGGTGCCATCGTCACTCAGATAGCCTCCTGTGGTAACGGCAATCCAGTTTCCTGGAACTTGTTGTGGGCTCTCAGGGCTGTTTGGAGCGCTAGATCCATCGCCAACCTGGCCGGAAGTGTTGTCTCCCCAGCACCATAAGTTGCCACCACCTTTAATGGCGCAGGTGTTGTAAGGGCCGGCTTCCACGATTTCCCAATCGTCTATACCGTCGACATTGATTTTGGTCGGGCTCCAGTGTGCTGATATGTTGTTCAGGTCAGCACTGTTTGATAGCTGGCCCTGAGTGTTGCGCCCCCAACAAAACAGCGGACGGTTAGATCCGTTTACACCAATAGCGCAGGTATGTTCATGGCCAACGGCGATAGCGCTCCAGACGGTAATCGTGGTGGCGCCGTCTTTTGCGGTCACCATAATTGGATAGGATTGATTGGTCGTTGATCCGTTCCCGAGCTGGCCATAATCATTAATACCGCCACAATAGAGAGCAAAGGC
>JBNKYV010000146.1:0-6215 GCA_050301075.1 Gammaproteobacteria bacterium | reverse complement strand
AGCGCTGTGAGCATGTGCGCCGCTTGGGGCAAGAGGTGCTGAAGCGTCGTGACGAGCTGGCAGAGCTGATTACACTGGAGATGGGTAAGCTGATTGGCGAGGCCCGTGCCGAGGTGGAGAAGTGTGCGGCAGTGTGTGACTACTACGCCGACAATGGCCCTGCGTTTCTTGCCGATGAGGTGATCGAAAGCGATGCGGGCAAAAGCCTGGTGGCGCATCAGCCATTGGGGACTGTGTTGGCAGTAATGCCCTGGAACTATCCCATGTGGCAGGTGTTTCGTTTTCTCGCGCCTGCATTGGTGGCGGGCAACACCGGGGTGCTCAAACACGCGTCAAACGTACCTCAGTGCGCGCAGGCGATTGAGGATGTGGTGCGTGCTGCGGGCCTGCCGCAGGGCGTGTTCCGTACCTTGATGATTTCCTCTTCACAGGTGGCCGAGGTGATCTCTGATGAGCGCGTTCATGCCGTGACGTTAACGGGGTCAGAACCTGCAGGGCGTCAGGTGGCGGCGATAGCTGGGATGAATTTGAAGAAAACAGTGTTGGAGCTAGGCGGTTCAGATCCGTTCATCGTGCTTGAGGATGCTGATCTCGACTGGGCAGTTGAGCAGGGGGTTGCTTCGCGTTTTCTCAATGCGGGGCAGAGCTGTATAGCTGCTAAACGTTTTATCGTGGTGGATGCGGTTGCCGATAGTTTTGTCGAAAAATTTAAAGCGGCAGTTGAGGCGTTGGTGCCCGGTAATCCTAAAAAGAGTTCTGGTGTAACCCTGGCGCCAATGGCGCGTGCCGATCTGCGTGATGAGTTGCACGATCAAGTGCAGCGCACCATCAAGGCAGGTGCTGTGGTGGTGACAGGTTGTAAACCGATTGATGGCAATGGTGCGTTTTATGCGGCATCGATAGTTGATCACGTAAAGCCTGGAATGCCTGCATGGAGCGAAGAATTTTTCGGCCCAGTTGCCATTGTGATTCGCGTTAAGGATGAGAAAGAGGCGATTAAAGTCGCTAACGGCTCCAGCTTTGGTCTGGGAGGGAGCGTCTGGACACAAGACAGCGAGCGCGGTGAACGCGTTGCGCGTGCCGTGCAATCCGGTGCGGTGTTTGTGAATGGCATGGTGAAGAGTGATCCACGCCTGCCATTCGGTGGTATTAAAAACTCAGGCTATGGTCGTGAGTTATGTCATCACGGTATGCTGGAGTTTGTAAATCAGAAAACTATATGGATTAAGTGATGAAGGGAAGCTGTTTATGTGGCGAAGTTCGCTATTCGATCAATGGCGAGCTGGGGCCGATGGTGAATTGCCATTGCCAAACCTGTCGCAAGGCACACGCCGCCGCGTTTTCTTCCGTGGCGGCGGTTAAGTTGGGTGATCTTGAGTTTGAGTCGGGTGAAACGTTATTAAAGTCATTTGAATCTTCGCCTGGCAAACGTCGCTACTTTTGTTCCAATTGCGGTTCGCAAATCTATGCCTATCGCGAAGGACAGCCATATTACGTTTTTCGTTTAGGTACTTTGGATGATGATCCTCAGGCCAAAATCACTCAACACATCTGGACCAGCCATAAGGCGCCTTGGTATGACATTTGTGATGAGTTGCCGCAGTTTGAAGAGTTTGCCAAATAAGTGAAGATGTTTGAAAACCTATGCTGTCCGTTGTGCGGACAAGCGTTTGTGAGTCTGGGCGCGCCGTTAAAGTGTCCTAACAATCATAGTTTTGATGTTGCACGGCAGGGGTATGTTAACTTGCTGCCGGTGCAGCATAAGAAATCCAAGGCACCGGGTGATAGCAAAGAGATGGTGGTGGCTCGGCAACGCTTTCTTGATGGCGGTGTCTATCAGCCGATTGCAGATCTGTTGGTGAGCACTGTTAAGTCTCAGGCTGAAAGTGTTGATGGTTGTGCGATATTGGATGCTGGTTGTGGCGAAGGTTATTACCCCAGCTATTTGATGCAGCAGTTAAGTGGCGAGCATGTCTCGTTGATTGGTTTGGATATTTCAAAACCGGCGATTATTGCCGCGGCAAAACGTAACAAAGCAATCATCTGGATTGTGGGGAGCAATAGACAGCTGCCGGTGTTACCGCAAACGTTGGATATGATTATCTGTATGTTTGGTTTTCCTGTGTACGATGCGTTTAAAACAGCACTGAAACCCGGTGGCAAGATTGTATTGTTAGAGTCGGGTGAGGATCATTTAATCGAGTTACGTGAGGTGATCTACCCCGAAGTGCGCAAGCGCCCGTTACCTTCATTGGAGAAAGCTGAGCAGCAAGGTTTTCGCTTGATTGCCAGTGAGCGTTTGACAAAAAATATTGGCGAGATAGATCGCCAACAGTTGGATGATCTTTTGGTGATGACGCCGCATCTTTATCGTGCGACCAAAGAGGGTAAAGAAGCAGTCGCTAAGTTGAATGGTTTGAATATTACGATTGATGTTTGCGTGCGCGTTTTGCAATTGGGAGAAGAGTAATGGGCGTTGCGCTGTTTGTGATTATCTTTTTGGGTAGCGGTGTACTTTGTCATCTGCTGGCCAAACACTGGCAGATGAATCCTGTGCTATGGGGTGTGGTTGGTGTTTGTATAGGCCCTTTTGCATTTCCGTTTATGTTGTTTGCTAAGCCATCGCAAACGGTTGAGCGTGGTGAAGATGATTAAATCAACGGGTGGTTGTCATTGTGGCGCAGTTGTATTTGAGGTCGAAGCACCGGACGATATCTTGGTTCAAGAGTGCAACTGCTCTATTTGCAGCAAGACAGGGTTTCTTCATTTGATTGTGCCTGCATCGCGTTTTCGCTTGTTGCAGGGTGAAGAGAGTTTAACCACCTATACCTTTAACACCGGTACAGCCAAACACCTGTTTTGCAAAGTGTGTGGTGTGAAGTCGTTCTATGTGCCTCGTTCAAACCCTGATGGTTACAGCGTCAATCTGCGTTGTATTGATCAAACGCCATTCAAATCAATAAAGATTGAATCTTTCGATGGCCAAAACTGGGAGCAGGGAGCGGAGCAGTTGTCGCACCTCTCCAAAGAGTAGTCACGGTTTGATTTCCAGTTCAGGTTCTGATGTTGGGCACCGGCCGGGTTGTTGGCGTAGCACATCAGGATCGGCGCAGGCACCGCAGCCATTTGAATAGGTACGTGCACTGCTATCTTGCCGAATTCCACAAACAGGGGCGTAATCCATCGTGCATATCTGCGGCCGTGGTGATGAGCATTCAGTGAAAGGTGATTTGGGTGGCGGAGGTGTGGTCTCCACCGGCATTGAGGCACCGCAGGACGTCAGCAGAGCCGTTGTGAATAGTAGTGCTGCATGCCTTTTCCCCATGATTTTCATCATAGTAGCTGAATGTGGCCCTGTCACCGCCTAAAAAGGCTGGTTTTTCAGGGTTTTGAGGTATAATTGCCGGCTTTTCCAAAATATAGGATCGCGAGAACCTGTCATGAGTACAGAAAAAGCGCCGTTGGTTGGCATTATTATGGGGTCTACCTCTGACTGGGAGACCATGAAAAACGCCGCTGACGCCCTGGAACAGCTGGGTGTGCCTCACGAAGTTGAGGTGGTTTCCGCTCATCGCACCCCTGACAAACTGTTCACCTATGCAGAATCCGCTGAAGCGCGCGGTATTCAGGTGATTATTGCCGGTGCCGGCGGTGCTGCGCATTTGCCAGGTATGGTGGCTGCCAAGACTGTGGTGCCTGTTTTGGGTGTGCCTGTGCAGTCCAAAGCACTGAATGGCATGGACTCATTGCTGTCGATCGCGCAGATGCCCGCAGGCATTCCTGTTGGCACGTTGGCAATCGGTAAAGCCGGTGCTGCCAATGCTGGTTTGCTCGCTGCAGCGATGCTAGGTAACCAATATCCAGAGATTCGTGAAGCGTTGCACAAGTTCCGCCAGGAACAGACCGATAAGGTGCTGGCAAACGCAGATCCTCGTAATCAGTAATCGTTTTAGAGATTTGTAGTCATGGTGATTGGTGTATTAGGCGGTGGTCAATTAGCGCGCATGATTGCTCTGGCGGGGTACCCGCTGGGGGTAAAGTTTGTTGTGCTCGATCCCGGCTCTGATATCTGTTCCTCATCTGTTGCGGAGCATTTGCAAGGCGACTATGACGATGAAACTCTGTTGGCGCAATTGGCCGAAAAAGCGGACGTCGTTACCTATGAGTTTGAGAACGTGCCCGCCAAGGCGGTCGATTTTCTTGAAGATAAAGTCGCCGTCTATCCTCCTCGTGTTGCACTGGCCACTGCTCAGGACCGTTTGAACGAAAAAACGATGTTCCGAGATCTGGGGATCGATACCCCGGCGTTTGTTGCGGTCGATAGTCTGGATGATCTCGAAAAGGCGATGGATGTCGTGGGCTGGCCCGCTGTGTTGAAAACACGTCGTGAAGGTTACGATGGTAAGGGTCAGGCAGTTTTGCGCAAGCCGGAAGATCTGCAGCCCGCTTGGGAAAGCATTAAAGGCGTGGCGGCTATCGTTGAGGCATTTGTACCGTTTGATCGTGAGATCTCTATCATTGCTGTGCGCAGCACGACCGGAGAAACCGAATGTTATCCCATCACAGAAAACACCCATCGCGAAGGTATTTTGCGTCTCTCTATTGCGCGTCCTGATGATGCCATGCAGGCTTTGGCGCAAGAGTATGCCGAGAAGCTGTTAAACAAATTGGGTTATGTCGGTGTGTTGGCGCTGGAGCTGTTTCAGGCGGGGGATCGTTTGTTGGCTAACGAGTTTGCACCGCGTGTTCATAACTCAGGGCACTGGACGCAAAACGGTGCAGAGACCTGTCAGTTTGAAAATCATCTGCGTGCGATTCTAGGTTTGCCATTGGGCGCAACCGATGCCATGGGCCACACGGCAATGTTGAATATGATTGGTGTGATTCCTGATAGCAGTGATGTGTTGGTGCATAACCACGCGCATCTGCATCTGTACGATAAAGAACCACGCCCTGGCCGTAAGGTTGGCCATATCAATCTGCTGGCACAAGATAAAGCTGTGCTGGAAGCAGAGATCAAAACATTGTTACCTCTATTAGGCGAAGACGCCTAAATCTTAAATCGCTTATTCATTCGTTCTGGATGTGAGAGAAGAGGGGGATCTTTTCCCGTCTCTCTGTTTGGCTGTGCGGCATGAGTTTTTGCTCTGCGATGGTGCGGTGGGGTTGGGCTGATTTTTGCCGAGCTGGGCCGGGTCCGTGGCATATTTAACAATGAAATTTATGCGGGTATGGTCATTGTGATTGCCATGACGACGCTATTACCGCCCTTTGTGATGAAGTGGTGCTGCGGGTGTAACGGCCAGCAATTTTCTGAAGAAACAGAGGCTTAATTTTATCCATCCCAATTGCATGTTTGGATTGCCTGAAAGTGGCTAAGTCCCCCTGAGTTCCGGCCGATATATATCAACGTGGTTATTGATATGCGCTAGATCGAAAAGTACTAATATATTTGGGAGGGGCACAGCTATGGTTTCTAAAGGGAAAGGAATTTCCAGAGGGCTTGAGACCTACCTGAAGTTTATGGTGGAGCGCGGGGCGTCTGACCTCTATTTTACGGTGAATGCCCCTGTTAACGTGCGCATTGAGGGCATTACCTCTTCATTGGACGAGCCAGCAATTACCTCCCGATTGCTGACAGACTTAATCGAATCCATTTTGTCGCCAGAGCAGCGGCACGAGTATGAGGCGACGATGGAGATGAACGTCGGCTTTGCCGTGGATGGTTTGGGTCGCTTTCGCGTGAATACCTATCGCCAGCGCGGCGAGCCAGCGATGGTGATTCGCTATATCCGTACTGATATTCCATCTATCGAAGAGCTTAATCTGCCTCTGATTTTGAAAGAGCTGATTATGGAGCCGCGTGGTTTGGTGCTGGTGGTTGGTGCGACAGGCTCTGGTAAGAGTACAACGCTGGCTTCAATGATCGATTTCCGTAATTCGCATAAGACGGGACACATCCTGACGGTGGAAGATCCTATCGAGTTCATGCACGAGCATAAAAAGTCATTGGTTAATCAGCGCGAGATTGGCTTGGATACGCTTAGTTATTCCAATGCACTTAAGAATGCCATGCGCGAAGCACCCGATGTGATTCTGATTGGTGAGATTCGTGATGAAGACACCATGCGTCAGGCGATCACCTATTCTGAAACCGGGCATCTGTGTCTTTCAACCTTGCATGCCAATAATGCCAATCAGACATTGGACCGTAT
>JBNKYV010000145.1:0-2885 GCA_050301075.1 Gammaproteobacteria bacterium | reverse complement strand
ATCGTACTATCTCTATTAACCAAAATCAGATTAGACACTGGGAAAATTTTGCCTTATCCGATGCGTTAACAGGATTAAATAATCGTCGCTGGTTGGATAGCACTATTAAACGTATTGTAGAGCGCGCAAAGGGAGAGGGCGAAGACTTATCTGTCATCATGCTAGATGTAGATCGATTTAAAAACTTCAATGATAAATGGGGACATCAAGCGGGTGATCAAGCATTGCGTACAATGGCGCAAATTATACGAACCCAATTACGTCCGACAGATCTTGTTGCGCGTTATGGTGGTGAAGAGTTTGTTATTCTCTTGCCCTCAACTGGTCAGTCACATGCAGAGAGTATCGCTAACCGCTTACGCGAAGCCATAGCGATGGTTCCTTGTGGCATAGTCAACGGTGTAGAGCTTCCAGCAGTCACTGTTTCTATGGGGGTGGCTGGTATTAGTGAAGATATTACGGATTGCGATGCGTTAATTAAGAGTGCAGATCTGGCATTGTATGAAGCAAAACAGGCTGGTCGTAACTGCGTGATAAAAGCAGCCTGATAGCTTATTAAGTAACATAACCGTGTAGATGGTTTTTATTACTTCTAGAGTACGCTCAACGTACCCTAATTTAAGAATACTAATTCTTTTTCTCTTCGAGGTATGTGACAAAGTCACACTCGACAAAATAAAAATTCACATTCTTTTTTTACACATCACATCAGCCGTTTTAACGCGTTTGAGTGCTTATATATAAGGTTAAAAATATTAAAACAATATGAACATTATGTGATTTTGTTACATACGTATTTCGTGTGGTTATTTACGCTTACACACAATGGGTCGTAGGCGTAACTTATCACAAGAGGGTATGTGAAATGGCAAGAGTAGCAGCAAATGAGTTGGGTCCAGTGCAAAATCTGGGTTTGTTAGATAGAACTGTTCGTATCCTAATTGGCGCTGCAATGATCGGTGTAGTGTTGTCTGCTACATTGGGCAATGCACTTAATTTCTTAGCGATTCTAGCGATATATCCGTGCTTAACTGGAATGTTTGGATATGACCCTCTATATTCCTTTAAACGAGTGAAGACGTGTGACATTTCCGTGAAGAATAAATGTGGCACTTATGCGTTTCAAGTGGGTAATGCTTTAGGAAAAGAGATGGCATGTAACGAAGGCTATGATTGCAGCGTTGCTGGCCATCACCGCTCTAAAGGAGAATAGTCACAAGTAGTCACTCTTTGCATACCTTATCTACCACCTCCCCTTCGGTAGTAATGTAGCAGGCAGGCTCCCCGTTAGCGGGGAGCCTGTTTTTTATTGTGAGGATAGTTAAAGCGTATCTTCTGTTTCGGGTTCTGGTAGTTCGTAACGGGTAAACAATATCAGCATACCGCCGTAGGGGTGATCCAGGTAATGCACTTCACCACTGCGCATACGCATGGTGCCCTGAATTTGGAACAGTTCAGCCGGTGGCTCTTTTTCTTCAAGCTCAAGATTGGCCAAGCCTAATGCATCTACGGCAAAAGGCATGAACTCTGCGGATGGGGGCTGAGGCAGTTTGAATAGAGGTTCTTGTTCTGCTTCTGTGATCGGTTTATACAGCACAAGGTCTGTGGAGACGTGAAGATAACGCGCCAAACCGATGCTAACGGTGCCATCCAGTTTTTTGGGTAAAAAATCTTCCTCAAACATCAGCTCAACGGGAAGCTCCAGTTGAAGATTATCGCTAAAGATAGAGGTAGGTTCTTCAGCGGGAGTCTCTTTGGCCTGTTCTTCAGTAGCTTCTTCAAACGGAAGTGGCAAATCACTGTGAATATGAATCACGTCTGGTGTATTGCGCGGTGGTACCACTTGGCGCCAGGCAACATGTACCAGCGGTTGGTAATCTTCTGACCTGTCTAGCTTGTTGTAAGCATCTACCAGTTGATACTCATCTGCATTGAGCAATTGGTAGGGCGTGGGTAGTGGAATGGCAGGGGCCTGAGAATCCGCTTCTCCGCCCGTTACCAAATCTGCTGGTGCTTCGTTCAGGTCGATAGCCTCGGGTGCCGCAGCAGGGGGGGAATTAATACTATTTCCACCCGCATCAGCATTAATTGTACGGGGCAGCAGCTCAATGGCTGTGTCTGTCACGGGTTGGCCGACTTCTGGTGGCCAGTATTCATTATCCTTCTCATCCTTCTTCAGGTTTTCGAAAATAATGATCTCGACTTCGTACCAGCGCTCTGGCTGGGCGTCGTCCTGCTGCGCGGCGGCAGGCAGCGCGAGGGCTGAAAGTATCAGGCTGGATAGGGTTCGTTTCATATCATCAACAGGCAAGTTATGATGTCGCTAATCAACTTAAGTCTAGGGGTGAACAATGGCCGTCAGGCAAGTGCTCCGCATGGGGCATCCAACCTTACTGAAGACCGCAAAACCGGTTACCGAGTTTAACACAGCAGCTTTGGACACGCTGATTGAAGATATGTTCGATACTATGGCTGAGCTGGAGGGGGTAGGGCTGGCCGCACCGCAGATTGGTGAGAGCCTGCGCGTGGTTATTTTCGGCTTTGAAAGCAGCCAGCGTTACCCGGATGCCGCACCTGTTCCCTCGACTATTTTGATTAATCCTCAAATTGGGATTATAGGTGGCGAAGAGGAAGAGGGTTGGGAAGGCTGTCTGTCTGTACCCGGTATGCGTGGTCTTGTTCCACGGCCCAAACATATTCGTTACTCAGGTTTTGATCAGCACGGTAATGAGATCAAGCGTGAGGCCAAAGATTTTCATGCGCGCGTTGTCTTGCATGAGTGCGATCACCTGGATGGCGTGTTGTATCCGCAGCGTATGATGGACATGCGGCAATTTGGTTTTCTGGAAGAGCTGGAAATATTGCCACGTTCATAGCGTTAATTC
>JBNKYV010000144.1:0-23094 GCA_050301075.1 Gammaproteobacteria bacterium | reverse complement strand
TGGTTACAGATAGGCTGTTCGGAATGTTCGAAGCTCACTTCGGGGCCGCCAAGTACCAGCGTGGTATCCGGGCTAACTGTTTTTAACAGCGCAGCCACTTGAGTGCACAGTTCGATATTCCAGATATAAACCCCTAGGCCGATGATGTCAGGGGCATTCGCCAACAGTTTTTCTACGATGTCGATTGGACGCTCGTGAATGGTAAATTCGACAATATAAGTGTCAGATTCAAGCGAACCCATATTGGCTTTTAAATAGCGCAGACCAAATGCGGAGTGGATGTAGCGCGCATTGAGTGTGCAGAGCGTGATGCGAGACATAGAGATACTTCTGGTGCTGATTAAGGTCTGTTATTTTACTAGAAGCGGGGAAAGGTTACATCCGCGCAAATAGTAAGAATACTGTTTAAGGCAGTGTTACTATGCCGAGTTATGACAAATATGGTTTCACATCAAGAGATTAGCCATTTCTGCCGCATGTTGTTGGAAGTGGCCAGACAGAGCCGCCAGCGCCGCATGTTGGTGCTCAGTGGGGCGCCCCAGTGGTGCCGAAACATCGCAACCGAAATAAGCAGTGTTGAGTCTCATGAAAGGTGCTTATGGGTCTCTAATCACCCGCCATCAGCAATGAGATCTATTGTGCCGAAACAGGCAGCGAGCGTGCTAGGTGGTGAAGAGCAGTTTGTTATCTATGATGCGCATGGTGGCCTGGATGCTGATGCCTTTGGTGCAGTGTCAGGTTTGGTTGTTGGCGGTGGCTTATTTGTATTGCTAACGCCGGATATGAACCATTGGTCTCGTCTTTGTGATGCTGAAGCAAAGCGTTTTATGGCAGAGCAAGACCAAGCGGGTGATAGTCACTTTATTCGTCGCTTGTGTTCAATGATTCAACAAAGCCATGGCGTCTATCTGTTAGAAGAGCATGGTGCGATTCCTTTAGTTGAGTCGATGCCTGTTTACATAGAAAACGAAACTCTTCCGTCTCCTTATGCAACGCAAGATCAGCAACGGGCGGTGGCTGCGATTCGGAAAACTGCAAGCAGTGAAGTGGTTAAGCCTACCGTATTGGTTTCAGATCGTGGTCGAGGCAAGTCTGCCTCTTTAGGTATCTCGGCAGCAATGTTGTTAAAAGAGGGCGTAAAGAAGATTGTTGTAACGGCGCCGCGTATGAGTGCTGTAGATGCGCTGTTCGATCATGCTAAACGTTTATTGCCAGAGGCTGGATGTGCAAAAGGCAAAATTAAATTTAATAACCATGTTCTGGAATTCGTTGCTCCAGATGATTTGAATCTAAATTTTCACGAAGCCGATTTGGTAATGGTTGATGAAGCGGCAGCGATTCCCAATCAGATGCTGGATAAAATTCTGGATCGATACAAGCGAGTTGTCTTTGCAACCACTGTGCATGGTTACGAAGGTAGTGGCCGTGGTTTTGCCTTGCGTTTTAATCAAGTGCTGAATCTTAAAGCTCCGGGTTGGCAAAGTGTGCGTATGCATACACCCATTAGATGGGCGGCAGATGATCCCGTAGAAAAATTTGTCTTTGATGCCCTGATGCTAAATGCAGCGATTGCACCAGAGGATGCGTTGCTATCTGCTTCATTAGATACGGCAGTGGTGGAGTGCGTTAATGCTGCTGCGCTATTAAAAGATGAATCGCTCTTGTCCCAAGTGTTTGGTCTGTTGGTGTTTGCACACTATCGTACTCGGCCTAACGATCTACGTCAGATGTTAGATAGTAGTAGTGTTGATGTTTACGTATTACGTTGTGGTGATGCTGTTATTGGTACCGCATTGGTCGCGCGTGAGGGTGAGCTAGCGGAAGAAATTGCGGATGCTGTCTATAAAGGTAATCGGCGTATCAGAGGGAATATCATCCCGCAAACATTAGCTGCCTATATAGGTATGCCTAATGCGGCGACAAAACGCTTCGTTAGAATTATGCGTATTGCAATTCATCCGCTGTTGCAGAGCAAGGGCTATGGTTCACTGCTTCTTTCAAGAGTGCTGGACGAATGCGCAAAGCAAGGCTGCGAGCTTGCAGGTGTGAGCTATGGGGCAACACCTCAGTTGATTCGATTCTGGCGGCGCTTGGGTTTTGATCTTGTGCGTATTGGTATGACGCGAGATCAAGCTAGTGGTGTGCACTCGGCTGTTATGTTGAAGGTGCTTGATAAAGCAGTAGAGGGCATGTTGTTTGACGCCACTGACAAATTCAAGCAACGAATGCCTTATCTATTAGAAACTGATCTAAAAGATTTGGACAAAACGTTTATAGATGAACTCCATGTGAATATGGAGAAAAGAAGTTTACCATCACTCACAGATCAAGAGTGGCAGGATCTGGATGCGTTTGCCTATCACAATCTTGGTATGGAAACGGTGATTGCTCAGCTGTATTGGTTGGCAGAGAAAATACGTCTAAATAACACGTCTGTTGAATTGTCAGATCATGAGCGTGAGTTGTTGCTGGGTAAAACACTAGAATGCAAAAATTGGGCAGAGCTATGTAATAGTGCAAGCCTCTCAGGTAAAAAAGAGGGCTTGCGAATGTTAAGGAAAATCGTCGCCAAATTTATTGAGGCTCAGGGGCTTCGTAGCTAACACTGCAAATGTAATACAGCTTGCCGCCATCGGGTGTTTCAACGGTCACTTCGTCATCAATCTGTTTCTTTAATAGCGCTTTCGCCATCGGCGAATCCATGCTGATAAATCCTCGAGGCAAATCAAGCTCATCAGGCCCAACGATGCGGTAGGTGACTTCTTTGCCGCTTTCATCTTCTAGTGTTACCCAGGCGCCAAAAAAGACCTGATCTTGGTTGCTCGGTTTGTCGCGCACGACCTTGAGATCAGGAATGCGTTTTTGCAGGTAACGGATGCGACGGTCGATTTCGCGCAGCTCTTTTTTGCGATAGATATATTCGGCGTTTTCGGAGCGGTCACCTTCAGCCGCAGCAGCAGAGAGGTGTTTGACAACATCGCGGCGGCGTACCCATAGTGCTTCCAGTTCTGCATTGAGCGCGTCGTAGCCATCGCCTGTAATGTAGGGGGAGGATTTTGGCTGTGGTGGTCGATAACGGCCCATGCCCATTGTGTTTTGTCCTGCTAAATAAGGGGGATTATAACTCCTTTATTTGGCCGGCTAAACGGTTTCAGGTTTCTCTACAATGATGCGTTCCTTAAACGTGTAGTGATCCATAAAGGCGTTCATGTCGGTATTGGTCACGGCCTTTTTGAAGGCTCCATCAATTTTTAGCCAGCGCTCGATGAGTACGCTATCAATACCTGCTTCTTCTAAAGATTCCCTTAATAGCTGTTGGCGAACTTCAAATAGTTCTTCGCTGATATACATATGCTCATGGGCATATTTGGGTTCTTTTCCAAGGAATTCCCTGGGCCCGCCAAACTTTTCGGCCATGAATTTGGTTTGTTGTTCTTCGATGAAGGCTTGGTCGTGTAACTCAAAGTAGGGTAACAGCCAAGGGTGGGCATATACCTTGTCATAAAAAATTTTATGCACCTTGCGCAATGTATCGAAGCCATTTAAGGCGTAAAACAATTTGGTTTCTACTTTCATTAGTTTATATGCAGGCAGTTGCCGAGTTCGGGGTGATTGGTCATTAAAATATCTACTGGCCATTGGCACAGCTCTTTGAGCTCTTGTTTATTGTTGGCAGTAAATAAAATAGTTTTGATCCCACCGTTTTTCAGTTTGTTGAAAATTTGCGGGGGTAAGATGTTTGCCGGTGCTGCAATGGCATCGGCCCTGGACTCTACCGCTTGTTCCAGCGATAGCGCGTTGTTTGATATTTGCTCTCGTGACTCTTTGTTATTAGCGAAATGTGCTGCGGTGAAATCAGGAAAGGTGAGGATGCCCACAAAAGGGAGTTTAAAACTTTGTCTGAAAATCTCCAGGCTCTCTTTAGTTGGTGTTTCTACATATAGTTCGTTGGGTAGCTTGTGTTTCTCCCATACCTCTCTTATTGCTTCAGCATAGTGTTCTGCATCATACGGTTTGTCTGCTGATATTTTTATGTCCAGATAGAGAGAAATTTGGGGCAGCCCTTTGAGGGTAGTTAAAGCCTCTTCAAGCGAAGCGATGGGCTGTGCATTCTTGTTGCCGCAGTGGTAGCTCTCCTGTAATTGTTGAAGAGTGAATTGACGAATATATATCTCGTTAAGATTTGGCTTGTGGTTAAGTGTTCTACGGCAATATTTAGGGGGTAGCCAGGGAGAGTGCGCTAATACCGGTTTGTTGTCGCGTGTTAAAACAACATCCAGAGCAATGCCTTGGTAGTTATATTTGATGCTATTGTAGATGGCGCCCAATGAGTTTTGTGGCCATCGGTCCGCACCTCCGCCCTTATAGGCAAATACCTGCGGTGCTTTGTGTGTGCTGCTACATGCGCAAACAAGCAGCGATACTAAAACTAAAAAAAATACGCGCGCGCAAGTGAATGACGATCTTCCTTGTCGATATTCCATGAGGCGAATCCTTTGCCTGCTTTATTATTGTTATTTTGATTTATCTTAACATGTGACTGCGATCATTAAGCTTCGCTTGTCGGTCTACTTGTACCCTTAAGAGTGCTAACGTCTTAAGTGGTCTGTAAATAAAAAAATCTTGTCTTTTTTGGTTATTCTGCTTCGCGTATAGCGAATGACAATGATTCGCCTGGAAAATCATCAAGACAGAAAACGGTATGCCAGCAACATTCATCAATGCTGTTTTGTGGTAATAGAATGATATCGCCAGTGTTGATGATATATGTATAGCCGCAGTCGCTTAGCTGTTTGTAAAACTCTGGGCAGCGGTTAAGCACTAATTCCAATGGTTCATTGCTTTCGTAATCATCCATCCAGCAGTTAAGCTCTGCGCGATTTGCGCATTTCTCTTTTAGTTGCTGCAGTGCTGCGTCATCCATGAGCGCAGTTAATACTGACGCGTTTTCTGAGTTAGTAACAAATTTTTCTACTTGATCTATTAGTTCGGATTTTGCGCACGCTAACCAGCCAGTACGGCCGCGCAATTGTGCAAAAACTACGCCTAGGTGGCCGCGCTCAACGTCTTGATGGAATTGCGCACCGCCGTTGGGCGAATTGAAATAGATAATGCGTTCAACATAGGCCAGTTTGTTAATGCCAATGGCTTCGCATAGTTGTGTTTCTAGTGCTTTATCGTGTGTGATAACAGCAGATTCTGGAAAGAATGCATCGGTTAATTCACCTGCGTATTGTTGTCTCTCCCAGTCAGCGGCAACATCTTCATAACCAACGATACCGAATGAGAAGCGAAAGCGCAGCGATGCATCGTCATCTTCATACGAAAGCCATGATGCCTTACACCACAAATTTTCTGCGATGACATCATCACCATCCATCACATCGAACTCGATGGTTTCGATCTCCTGTAGATCGCTTTCATCAGAAATGGCTGAAAGCATTTCAAAGCGTGGCATCAGGCGTTCGATATAGGGTGATTGTTCCAATAAATCCGCAGGGCTTTCGCCTTGTGCTACATCTTCCATCAGTTTTTTGGCCTGTGCGATGTCGTCACTGAAGTCGGCAAGTTTATCTGCGCAGTAGCCAGGCAATACATAGGGTTGTGATTGGTGCCAGGTATCGTGAATAGCAGCGGTGACGTCGCCTGTCTCCTGTTGTGGTTGGGCGGCAACCCAGCCCAGTGCGGTGCCGCGACGTTTTAGCAGGATGGCTTCACCAAGTCCTTGTTGTTGGGCAATGGATTGTGCCTCTTCTTCACTGATAGTCGGTGCTGCGATGTAGGTCGCTTTGTTCGGGATGTAATGGCTCATAAGCTCTGCGGAACAAACTTTATAGGAGCGCTTATGATACTCCCTTGTGAATCGTAGGGGAAATGTCGCATTTGCTCAGTATAAGCACCTAGAAGTTATAGCGTTTTTTATAGTTGATAAAGCTGATAAGGTGTTGCGTTCGAGTTAGTTTTCCGTGATTGGGGAGGGGCATGGGAGCCATTATTTTTGAGATCACCGCGCTGGTTGTGGTGGTTGCCTTTGTTGTGTTTTTGGCGATGGATGATCGCAAGAATCGAAAACTAAGAGAGGAAGAGGACCGCGAAGAGCGGGCGCGGCAGGAAGCCAAGGCGAATAGGAATGAAAATGAACATTCGGATTCCTGATTAGCTATACACGCGTTTGAGTATAGCGCTGTTCGTTCTTAACCTAACTGAATGTCGTGAGGCAGATCGATCTCCATAGCGATAGGGAGATGGTCTGAGAGTGATTCGTTAACCACGCGCATTTCTCGTACGTTGATTGATGACGTTGTGAGAATGTGGTCGATGTTGCGCGCAGGGCGCCAGCTGGGAAAAGTGAGGTGTTGCTCTTCCGGCAAGCAGAGATCGGTTTGGCTGAAGAGCGTTTCCATTTCGTCGCAATGAATGCCGCAATTGAAATCGCCCATCAGGCAGACATGTTGATACTCGTTGACGAGCTCACTGAGAAATTCCAGTTGAGTCTGACGGGCGCGTTTGCCCAGTGCCAGATGAACAAGGATCATCACCAGCGGATTGTCTTTGTGTCCGTATCTCGACAACAGAGCACCGCGGCCGGGTAGGCCGCCGGGAAGTTTGTATTCGATAATCTCGTGCGGTTCGAATTTGCTCAGTAGGCCGTTGCTGTGTTTGGCAAGGCGTCCCAGATTGCGGTTGGTCTGCTGGTGCCAGAATGGAAAGCGGCTGCGCTCTGCCAGATACTCCACTTGATTGACGAAATGACTGCGCAGGCTGCCACCATCCACTTCTTGCAGGCCGACAATATCGTACTCCTGAACTACCTGTGCAATGCGGTCCAGGTTATCAAAGCACTGGGAGTGGGGCAGCACATGTTTCCAGCTCTGGGTCAGATAATGGCGTGCACGGGTAGAGGCCATGGCTACCTGAATGTTAAAGCTCAGTAGCTTTACGATATGGCCGCTGGTGCTCGGGGCGTTGGTTGGCGTCTCTTCTGGCTCGTGCAAAACAGCTTCTTCGGCATACATGGTCGTTATAGGTTTTGTAACCGCTCTGTGTTTGTAAATCCGTTTCCGGGAGTCGCTTTGAGCTTACTCCCTACAGATTAACATTTGATTAGAGCTGTATAACTGTTTCGCCCAATTTGGCCGTGAGCTTGAGGTTTTCTGAGTAATCTACCGGGCAGTCAATGATGGTGACGGTGTCTTCTGCCAGCGCTTTTTTCAGTGTCGGCAGCAGATCTTCTGTTTTTTCAATACGATAGCCTTTGGCACCGAAAGATTCGGCATATTTCACAAAATCCGGGTTGTTGAAATGGACATTGCTGGGACGACCGTAGTGGTTCATCTGTTTCCATTCGATCAGCCCGTATCCGCCGTCATTCCAGATGAGGATGACGATTGGCGTATTGAGGCGCATGGCGGTTTCAATCTCCTGGCTGTTCATCAGGAAGCCAGCGTCGCCGGTAACGGCGACCACTTTTTTCTCTGGATAAGCCAGTTTTGCCGCGACCGCACCCGGCACGGCAATGCCCATGCTGGCGAAGCCGTTGGAGATGATGCAGGTGTTAGGGTGTTCGCAGCGGAACATGCGCGCCATCCACATCTTATGAGCGCCCACATCGCAGATCGCGATATCTTCCAGGTCCATGGCGGTGCGTAGATCCCAAATCAGTTTCTGCGGTTGCACCGGGAATGCGGTGCTCTGCGCATGTTCATTCATGTCTTTGATCAACGCATCGCGCAGGGGGCGCAACTGTTCTGCCGCCGCGTGAGGCGTTGTCTTTTCCTGAATGCGTTGCAGGGATTGTTTGATATCGCCTACTACACCAATTTTAACGCCGTAGTGGGCGTCTACTTCCGCAGGTTGGAAGTCGATGTGAATAATGAAGCGGTCTTTGGTGGGATGCCATAAGTAAGGGTGGTATTCCACCAAGTCATAACCCACGCAGATAATGACATCGGCCTTATCGAAGCCAATGCCCACGTAATCTTTTGCCTGAAGGCCAGCACTGCCCAGATTTGTAGGATGCTTAAAGGGCACAACACCCTTGGCCATAAAGGTATTGGTGACAGGAATATTTAGCTCAGCGGCAAAATCGGCCAGCTCATTGGCGGCATCAGCACGTATTACACCGTGCCCAGCGAGAATAATGGGGTTTTTCGCCTTGGAGATCGCCTCAGCAGCCGCATCAATACGGTCTTGGGTTGGCGCCGGAATCACCGGATTTTTCGACCACAAAGGCACGGCATCGCTCTCTTTGATATCCATGCCGGCAATGTTCTCCGGGAATTCAATAAAGCTGGCGCCGGTTTTTTCCATCTGCGCCTGTTTGAACGCCTTGCGCACCACTTCCGGAATGATCTCAGGGATCAAGAGGCGTGCAGAGTATTTGGTAATAGGGCGGAACATCTCTTCCAGGTCCAGTACCTGGTGAGACTCTTTATGTAGGCGGTGTGTACCTGCCTGTCCGGCAATGGCGATCAATGGTGCGTGATCCATATTGGCATCGGCTACGCCGGTAATCAGGTTGGTTGCGCCGGGGCCCAGAGTGGCCAGGCAGACACCAGCACGCCCTGTGAGGCGGCCGTACACATCCGCCATAAAAGCAGCCCCTTGTTCATGACGTACAGTGACAAACTGGATATTGGAATCCAGTAGCGCATCCATCATGGCAAGGTTCTCTTCGCCGGGAATGCCGAAGATGTATTCTACGCCTTCATTTTCAAGGCATTTGACGAAGAGTTCTGCTGCTTTCATAGATCGGTATATTTCTCTCGATTAAGATTCTTTCGAGTTAGACTCTTTGGCAATCAGTTCGTCGATGGTTTGAATCATGCCGCGAAAACCTTGGCGATCCATGCCGGGGTTGGTGATGTATTTACCATTTACCACCATGGATGGAGTGGCCTCAACACCATAACGACGGCCCAGTTCGGCGGCGCGTTTCACTTTGGCTTCAACCGCAAATGAGCGGAATGCCTTGCTGAATTTTTTGGAATCTACGCCGTGCTCTTCAAATAGTGCGGCGATGTCATCTTCAGTATTCAGGCGACGTTTTTGCACGTGGATAGCGTCAAAGAAAGGTTTGTGAACTTTATCTAATACACCCAGCGCCTCCGCAGCGTAGTAACCACGCGCATATAGTGCCAGCTGCTGATTGAAGATGGCGGGTACATATGTGAACTCGACATTCTCTGGTTTTGTTTTCAGCCAGCGCTCAATCACAGACTCAAAACGATGGCAGTGGCCGCAACCGTAAGAGAAGATTTCGATCACTTCGATTTTTTCGCCCGTAGCAGTGGGTTGTGCGGGAACGATGGTTTTGTAATGAACACCTTCCTGTGCGGCGGCCATTGCCGTGTTGACGGCCAGAAGGGATGTCATGAAAAGCAAAGCCAGTTTTAAAAATCGCATTGTTCTACCTTTGTTAGATTTCAATTTTTAATAACGTTGTGTTCTTAATGAAGCACGTTTACCCCGCTAATACTAATTTGAAACGAATGCCTGTGGCCAATTTTTTGCAGGGAGGTTCTGATGGCCCTAGTTTAGCAGCAACGCTACAGCGTATTGCATATAGATTGTGCATGAACGCATTCATTTAGGGCATTGGACAACATTGCTGGTATCATGTTCGGCAATTTTTACAGCATATTGCTTAATGCAATTTTTATATTGGGAGCGTGCCATGCCTGCCAAAGCTATCGATTTGAAATCTTTTATGAATCAGCAGTACCTGTGTGAGTCGTTGACTCTGAAAGAGGTAGAAACACTGCTGGACTATACCGAGCTGGAAAGCTTCAAAAAAAATGAAATCATCGCCAAGGCTGGCGAAGTGGGCGAGGCGCTCTACTTTGTTGTAGAGGGTGAGGCTGACCTTATCTTTGATGACAATGGTCGTGAAGTTGAAGTCGGGGTAATGAAAGAGGGTGAGCTGATGGGCGAGATGTCTTTTTTCGATCGCCAGCCACGTATGTTGCAAATGCGTGCAACGACTGATGCGACGTTATTGAAACTCTCGCGTGCCATGTACAAACGCTTGAGAGTCGAGCATCCCTATATCGCTGTAAATCTGTTAGAGCACGCGATTATCAGTCTTGATCATCTGGTGCGTCGTTTGAGTACTGAAGAGATTAATTTATCCCGTTATATCTATGGTCCAGGTAAGCGCTAGTTTATGAATCATCCCTTATACCACGGTGCCTCCTTTGTTATGGGGGCGCATAATCTCTCTCAATTGCCAGAACAGGTTGAAGGGCAGATTGAGGTTGCTTTTGCTGGTCGCTCCAATGCCGGTAAATCTAGCGCCATCAATCGCATCACGCACCAGAAGTCATTGGCGCGCACTAGTAAAACGCCGGGGCGTACGCAACAGATCAACTTCTTTCAGCTGGATGAGCAGCGTTTCATCGTTGATCTACCGGGATACGGTTATGCCAAGGTAGCTGAGAAGATCAAACTGCAATGGCAGCGAACGCTGGAGATGTATTTGCGTGAGCGTGAGTCGTTACGTGGTCTGATTCTTATGATGGATGTTCGCCACCCGTTCACCGATTTTGACACTCAAATGGTGGAGTGGTGCGCGCATGCCCAAATGCCAGTGCATATCCTCATTACCAAGGCAGATAAGCTCGGGCGCGGCGCTGCTGGCAATGTTTTGCAAAAAGTACGTAATGTTTTGGCGAAAGATTTTGGCGTGGATAGGGATAATCCTTGGGCCACAGCCCAGCTTTTTTCGGCGCTCAAAGGTACAGGTCTGGAAGAGGCTCAAGCCAAATTAGACGAATGGTTTGAGTATCAGCTTAATTCTTAAAGCTTTTTTCTGAATGTGCTGGGGGCAAAAAAAAGCCTCGGCACGATCAGGAGGGGCCGAGGCTTAATATACGTAGTTGTCCACGCTGAGAAGTGTGAGCCTGTTCGTGTTGAGGAGAACTGACAGACGGCACTAAATACGTTAACAGATGGTTTGACATGGGGCCGTAACTGAAGTTCAATGGAATTTGAAAAAAATAATAGCTTTTTAAAAGTGGTATTTTTTGAAGGGCTATTATTAAAAAAGCCCCGACGTCTATTCATATTGTTGAAAGCTTTGTCGGGGCAAGCACGTTCTTCGCTTGGGGAAGCGAAGGAGGGCGTCAACCATTGATGGTGGTTGGTAGGAATACCAACAATGGAATCGACCAGGAAGAAGTTGACTATTGTACTCTACTTTTTAGAGTAAATCCAAGAAATAGCCAGACAGGATGTTTTTTGGCAATAAAAAAAGGCCTCGGTATTCTAGGAGGGAGACCGAGGCCCAATACTTTAATCCCGGCTTGGGGAGGCCGGGCTTAGAGGGGTCCCGCTCAGGGAGGGGAGCGGGGTGAGCACGTAGGGCGTGCTCACCTGTATAGATCGGCAGCTTGTTCGAAAGTTCAAGCGTTTCGATAAAGTTTTTTTGCGGGCCTGATAAGGGAGCGTGAAATTCGCAATTTAAGCCGGAGAGTTAACAAACTCTCCGGCTTTTTTGTGCTTTTCTGGACTTCATTTTTCGCTACTAAAGGGCAAAAAATGAAGCTCTAGAGCGCGTGGGGTCAGAGTATGTAAATTAGTGTGCTTCATCCCAGTTATCACCAACACCCATATCCACAATCAGCGGCACGTTGAGTTCAGCCGCACCGGACATACAGGCTTCAATGCCTTGTTTGGCTGCATCGATTTGATCTTCTTTAACCTCAAAGACCAATTCATCGTGAACCTGCATGATCATGCGGGCATCAACATTGCCTTCATTTAACCAGTCGTAACAGCAAATCATGGCGCGCTTGATAATGTCTGCGGCGGTACCTTGCATCGGTGCGTTGATGGCTGCGCGTTCTGCATATTGGCGGCGTTGCGCATTGCGGTTGTTGATGTCTGGCAAGTAGAGGCGGCGCCCGAACAGCGTTTCCACGTAACCTTTTTCATGGGCTTCTGCACGCATGCGATCCATAAAATCTTTTACACCGGGGTAGCGTTCAAAGTAGAGATCGACATACTCTTGAGCTGCGTTACGGGCAATACCTAGTTGTTTGGCAAGGCCAAAGGCAGACATACCGTAGATCAAACCAAAGTTGATGGCCTTGGCGCTGCGACGTTGATTGGTTTCTACCTCTTCCAGCGGTACTTCAAAGATTTCGGCGGCTGTTGTGCTATGAATATCCTTGCCCTGCTGGAACGCGGTCAGTAGGCCTTCATCACCAGAGAGATGGGCCATGATGCGCAGTTCGATTTGTGAATAGTCCGCGGCCAACAGCTTGTAACCTTGTGGTGCGATAAAGGCTTGGCGAATACGGCGACCTTCATGGCTGCGAATCGGTATGTTTTGCAGGTTAGGATCAGACGATGACAAACGTCCAGTGGCGGCGACCGCTTGATGATAAGAGGTGTGTACGCGTCCAGTGTGTTTGCTGATCTGTTGTGGCAGCTTATCTGTATAGGTCGATTTAAGTTTGCTCATGGAGCGGTGCTCCAGAATCAGTTTAGGTAGTGCGTAGTCGAGGGCCAGCTCCTGCAGAACAGGCTCAGCTGTTGATGGCGCGCCCTTCGGTGTTTTTTGGATCACTGGCAGGCCGAGTTTTTCGAAGAAGATAGTCTGAATCTGCTTGGGGGAACCAAGATTAAAGACTTCGCCGGCCTCTTCGTGTGCCTGCTGTTCCAGCTCGATCATGCGTTGTGCCAACTCACTGCTTTGGATGTGTAGCATGTCGGCATCCACCAATACACCAGTACGTTCGATATGTGAGAGGACTGGCACTAACGGCATTTCGATCTCTTCGAAAACCGTTTTCAACTTGGTTTCGGGTTCCAGTTTTGACCATAGGGTTTGGTGCAGGCGCAGGGTGACGTCGGCATCCTCTGCGGCATAGGGCGAGGCTTGTTCAATGTCGACCTTGTCAAAGGTCACCTGCTTAACGCCTTTACCGGCGATATCTTCGTAGTGAATGGTTTCATGGCCGAGATAAGCGAGTGCCAGCGAATCCATGTCATGACGGCTGGCAGTGCTGTTGTAGCTATACGACTCTAGCATGGTGTCGAAGCGTACGCCTTGCATGTGAATGTCGTAGTTGGCGAGTACGCTCATGTCGTATTTCAGGTTTTGGCCAACTTTGAGGTGCGTTGGGTCTTCCAGCAATGGCTTCAATGTGTTTAAAACGTGGTCGCGATCCAATTGTTCGGGGGCGCCCTCGTAACTGTGAGCGACGGGTACATAAGCTGCTTTGCCAGCTTCAATTGCAAAAGAGACGCCGACGATTTCTGCTTCCATGTAATCAAGGCTGGTGGTTTCGGTGTCAAAGGCAAACAGTTCGGCTTTGTTCAGTTGTTCGAGCCAGTTATCCAATTGAGCTTGAGTAAAAACGGTTTCATAGTTCGCTTCTACTTTTTTATTTGGCGTGGTCTCTTCAGTTGATTTTTCTTCGGTCGTTGAGCCGCCTTCTTGCAACTGTTTCAGCCAGGTCTTCAATTCCAAGTCCTGGAACAGTTCGCGCAGGGCTGCGGTGTTTGGTTGCTCCAGCTTCAACTCTTCCGGTTGCTGCTCTAACTCGACATCGCATTTAATGGTGGTGAGCTGGCGCGCGAGCGGCAGAAGCTCCAGGCTATCGCGCAGGTTCTCGCCCACTTTGCCTTTTACTTTGTCGGCATTGGCCATGACTTCGTCCAAAGAGCCGAACTCTTGCAGCCATTTAACAGCTGTTTTCGGGCCGCATTTGGGTACGCCGGGGATGTTGTCTGCGGTATCGCCCATTAGAGCTAGGTAGTCGATGATCTGTTCGGGCTTAACACCAAATTTTTCCACCACCGAATCGGGTGTCATCAGCGTATCCGTCATAGTGTTGATCAGCGTGACATGCTCATCCACTAGCTGTGCCATATCTTTATCACCGGTGGAGACGAGGGTGTTCATCTGTTTAGCACTGGCCTGGCGGCAAAGTGTGCCAATGACGTCATCAGCCTCAACGCCTTCAATTACCAGCATGGGAATGCCCATGGCACGAATGATGTTGTGGATTGGCTCGATCTGGCTGCGCAGCTCATCGGGCATTGGCGGGCGGTGCGCTTTGTACTCTTCATACATGTCGTTGCGAAAGGTTTTGCCCTTGGCATCGAATACCACCGCCATCAGCTCGGGCTGATAGTCGGTCATCAGTTTGCGGATCATGTTGATCACGCCGTAAATGGCGTTGGTAGGCTGTCCTTTCGAATTGCTCAGGTGGCGAATGGCGTGGAAGGCGCGAAAAAGATAGGACGAACCGTCAACCAGAATCAGTGGTTTTTCGTTTTGATTAGACATGTGTTTGTGTAAGTGGAAATTTGGAGCTGCATATTATGCATGACATTGCTGATGAATGTTGCGCGAGCCGGACTATTATATAGAAAGGACTTTGGGTGCTGGCACGTTCATTCTTGGTTATATCGGTGGTTTCGGCTCGTGGCAGCGCGTACAATGCGTACCCCTGGCATGTGGTTCTGCTGATGTGGTGCAGACAAAATGGATTTAACGATATGAAACGAACTCTGTTGGCAGCATTGGCTCTGACAGCCTCTCTGGTAGCAAATGCCGGGGATCAAAGTCTTGAGCCTGAGGTGGTGATCACGCCATCCAAAAACAACAATATAAAAGAGTATCGGGTTAATGGTCATCTCTACATGATTGAGGTGGTTCCTCAAAAAGGTCCTCCCTATTATCTTGTGGATATGGATGGCGACGGTTTGATGGAGTCGCGCCACGAGAGTGTAAAGAGTGATGTGCTGATTCCTCGCTGGGTGCTGATCTCCTGGTAATTACTTGTAAGCATTTTTGGAAATTTGTTGTCTTACAATGTTAGACATTGGGCGGGCAGAGGCTAAGTCTGGCTTGCCTTCTGTAATTTAAAGTTTTATTTACAAAAGTGCGCTAACCTATTGTTACTTGGGTGCTTAAAAAATCTTTTTCCACAAAGCCTGTGGATAACTTTGTGGAAAGTTTGAGAAAGATTGCCCCCAGGCCACGAAAACTCTGGGTGTTCAAAAGCTGGTTATATTTTGACCAGATTTTGTGAGAGTAATAAAATCAGTATGTTAGCTTTTGATTTTGGTTTGCGGAGCGCTTGAAAAGCACTCCTGTGGAACATCGAGTGTTCCACGAAAATTGGTGTGCATAACTAGCGCACATATGGAATGGAGTTTTTAAGAACAGGCGATATGTCGACACTAAATTGGAAAAAAGTGCTGGAACTTGTCGCCAATCCCGGTGCGCGCGTACAGAACGGTGTCCAGGTTGTTATGGTTTTGGCTGTTGCGTATAGCGCTGCCCAGCTCACGTGGCGCGCATTGCCTGAGCCGGAAATGGGTGCCGCCCCGGTGCCGGTATTTGATGGCGCAGGCGCTCAAAGTGCTGCGCCCAAGTCGAACGCAGCGGCGCAGATCCCCAATTGGCATCTGTTTGGGGAGGTTCAGTTAACCCCTCAAGTGGTTGAACAGCCCAAGGCCGTTGATCTGCCGGAAACAAATTTACGTTTGACGTTGCGCGGGGTTATTGCATCGCCTGATCCTGGGCAGGCCCGAGCCATCGTGGCTGATTCATCGGGTAATGAGAATTTCTACAAGATCAATGACAAACTGCCCGGTAATGCTGTACTGAAAGAGGTGCATGCTGACCGTATCGTTATTCAACGTGGTTCGCGTTTTGAAACTTTAAAATTGCCCAAAGAACAGCTGACGCTGGAAACTCAGGTGGAAGAACAACCGGCATTTCGCCCAACACCACGTAGCAATTTTGGTCGTGGCTCTAGTCCTGTTGCCGCAGCGCCGGTTGAGCCTGTTGAGTCTTTAGGCCAAGTGCGTGATGTGTTGATGAAAGATCCGATGCGCTTGGCTGATGTAGTGCGCATTAGCCCGAAACGCGAGAATGGTAGCTTTTTGGGGTATGAATTACAGCCGGGGCGCGATGCGAATTTCATGGCGCGCTACGGTTTGATGCCAGGAGATATTGTTGTGTCGATTAACGGCACAGCGCTGGATAGTCCAGCAAAAGGATTTGGTCTGATGCGTGAACTGCAATCAGCCGAAATGCTTGATATTGAGGTGGACCGTAACGGTTCACGACAACGTTTTTCGTTACCGATAGATTAGCGCTAATAGTTTTTCGGATAAGCGCTGAGTCAGGGTTCGGAGTAGGTGTAAATGAGGCGTAAAAAAAATAAAAGTTTAAATTCGGTCATGCTGAAAGGCATCAAACACGGCGTAATGGCGGGGTTGATGTTGGCAGCTTCAGCATTGGTAACGCCAGCCACTGCCGAGTCGAAAATTACTTTCAATCTTAAAGATGCAGAGCTGCAAACGGTTGTCGCCACGGTGGCGGAGTTTACCGGCAAGAACTTTATTATCGATCCGCGCGTTAAGGGCAAAGTTACCGTTATCTCAGCCAAGCCCATGAATTCGGATGAGGTTTACAACACTTTCCTCTCCTTATTAGAAGTGCACAACTTTGCTGCGGTAGAAGTGGGCAATGTCATCAAGATCGTTCCTTCCGTGAACGCCAAGCAAATCGGTGGTGCTGAAGTAGACAGCAATCGTCTGGATGCGACCGACGAAATTGTTACGCGTGTACTGGAAATCCAGAATGTATCTGCCAGCCAATTAGTGCCAATTTTGCGCCCATTGGTGCCACAGCAGGGCCACATGGCGGCCTATGCGCCAACCAATGTATTGATTGTTTCTGATCGCGAAGCCAACGTGCAGCGTTTGATGAGCATTATCAAACGCATCGACGTGGCCAGCGCCAACGATATTGAGGTCTATACTCTGCAACACGCCGCCGCAGCGGAAGTGGTGCGTATTCTTGAATCACTGCGCCAAGGTGAAAAACGTGCCGGCGGCAATGCAACGCCAGAAGGTGAGCCGGTGCTGGTGGCAGATGAGCGCACCAATAGCATTTTGATCAGCGGTAGCAAAGGTGAGCGTTTGTCGATTCGCGCGTTGATTACGCACCTGGATACTCCGCTGGAGTCTAGCGGTAACACTCATGTAATTTATCTGCGTTATGCCAAGGCTAAAGATCTGGTACCGGTGTTAACCGGTGTGGGTGAGTCGCTGGAGAAGGAGAAACAGGGCGGCGGTAAACAGGCACCGAGTGCTGGGCGTTCACCGATCACTATTCAAGCGCACGAGACAACCAACTCGTTAGTGATAACCGCACCGCAGGATTTAGTGCGTTCTATGCAAGCCGTTATTAAAAAGTTGGATGTGCGTCGTGCGCAGGTGTTGGTTGAAGCAGTAATTGCCGAAGTCTCTTTGGATACATCTGGCGCTTTAGGGGTGAGCTGGTTTGTGGATGGCTCTCCTGGCGGTAAAGGTCCTATTGCGGGCACCATGTTCGGTTCTGCTCTGGATGCGCCTGTGGCTCACTTATCCTTAGTGGGTGGAAACATTCCAACGGTTGCGCCGCCGGCATCATTTTTAGGTGTTGGGCGCTTTAACAGCTCAAATGTTGATGCAACCGTGTTGTTAACAGCGTTAGAAGGGGCGGGTAAGGCAAACGTATTATCCAAACCCACGATTATGACGCTGGATAACGAGGAAGCCGAGATTGTGGTGGGTCAGAACGTGCCTTTTCTAACGGGTTCATATACGAGTACCGGAACAGGTAGTTCGACGCCAACAAATCCATTCACCACTATCAAACGAGAAAATGTTGGTATTACCTTGAAGGTTAAACCGCAGATCAATGAAGGTGATGCGGTTAAGCTGGATATCGAGCAGAAGGTGGATAGCGTTGCGCCATCTTCTTCAGGCGCTGCGGATATTGTTACCAATACGCGCTCTATCAAAACCTCTGTGTTGATTGATGATGGTGGCACGATCGTGTTGGGTGGCCTGATCAAAGATGATATTTCTGAATCGGAACAGAAAGTACCAGGCTTGGGTGATATCCCATTTCTTGGCGCGTTGTTCCGTTACAAAACATCGATCAAAAACAAAACCAATCTGATGGTTTTCCTAAAACCCAATATTGTGCGTGACGCTGCGGTGGCTACGAATCTGACGTCGAGCAAATACGATTATATGCGTGCCGAGCAGATGCGTTTTAAACAGGAAGGTGTGATGTTTGTCGATCAGGAGGATATCTCTATCTTGCCTGAGTTCCTAACGTTGCCACCTTCTTTTGAAGAAGTACAACAAGCAGACCACGCTAGCGAGTCAGCCAATGACAGCCGCGATGGAGAATGATCAGTTCAACGACGAAGCCGTCGTTGAACACAAGCGTTTAGGTTTTGGTTTTGCTAAACGCCACGGAGTGTTGTTGGCATCACAAGATGAGCAGCAGGTGGTGTTGCAGTGTCGTCCCAATATCTCTAGCCAAACGTTAGCGGAGTTGCGTCGCTATTTTGCCAAGCCCTTAAAACTCGAGATGATGGAGCAGAGCGATTTTGATCGCCTGTTGCAACAAAACTACGAAAGCGGTTCAGCAGAAGCCTATGACATGATGGGTAGTCTCGGAGATGAGAACGATCTGTCACGCATCGCCGAAGAGCTACAAGAGCCAGAAGATCTATTAGAGAGCGAAGATGATGCACCGATCATTCGTTTGCTCAATGCCTTGTTAACACAAGCCATTAAAGAGGGCGCTTCGGATATCCATCTCGATACCTTTGAAGGTCGTATGGTGGTGCGTCATCGTGTGGATGGTGTGTTGCGTGAGGTGCTGGAGCCAAACCGTTCAATTGCACCATTGCTTGTGTCGCGTATCAAGGTCATGGCCAAGTTGGATATCGCCGAGAAGCGTTTGCCACAAGATGGTCGTATTTCTCTGCGTATTGCCGGTCGTCCAGTGGATGTGCGTGTTTCAACTCTGCCTGTGGGGCAAGGTGGCGAACGTGTGGTGCTGCGTCTTCTTGATAAACAAGCGGGTCGATTGGATCTTGAGCATCTGGGCATGGAACCTGGTGCCATGGCGGGTATCGAT
The DNA here is from genome assembly GCA_050301075.1 of Gammaproteobacteria bacterium. Lineage (GTDB taxonomy): Bacteria > Pseudomonadota > Gammaproteobacteria > Tenderiales > Tenderiaceae > JBNKYV01. The sequence goes on along the minus strand of JBNKYV010000144.1, from coordinate 4,142 downwards.
AAGTTGATTCATCGCCCGCACGGCATCATTCTGGTTACCGGCCCAACCGGTTCCGGTAAGACCACGACTCTATATGCGGGTCTCGCACGTTTGAACGATCTGCGCCGTAACATCATGACGGTAGAAGATCCTATCGAATACTACATCGATGGCATCAGCCAGACTTCTGTAAACACCAAAGTGGATATGACCTTCGCTCGTGGTTTGCGCGCTATCTTGCGTCAAGACCCGGATGTGGTGATGGTGGGTGAGATTCGTGACTTGGAAACGGCAGAGATTGCTGTTCAGGCATCGCTGACGGGGCACTTGGTGTTGTCTACATTACATACTAATACTGCCGTGGGCGCGGTAACGCGTCTGCGCGACATGGGGGTTGAGCCATTTCTGTTGTCATCTTCTTTGATTGGTGTGTTGGCGCAACGTCTGGTGCGTTTACTTTGCCCTCACTGCAAAAAGCCTCACGCGGCAACTGAATCCGAATGCGATACCTGGGGCTGGGATAAACAGAACCCGCCCACCATCTACACTGGCGTTGGTTGTAAAGAGTGCAATAACGTCGGTTACTTTGGCCGTACCGGTATCTATGAACTGGTAATGGTCGATGACGTGCTGCAAGGCATGGTGCACGATGGTGCCAGCGAGCAAGATATGGAAAAACAGGCGCGTACAAAAACACAAGGTATTCGTGATGATGGTATCCGTCGTGTGCTCGAAGGGCATACATCTCTGGAAGAAGTTCTGCGTGTGACTAGAGAGGGCTAACTGTCACCATGGGAGCCTTTGCATATAAAGCCCTCGATAGCGGCGGCAAGCAGAAAAAAGGGGTGATGGAAGCCGATACCCCACGGCAAATTCGTCAGCAGTTGCGCGAAAAAGGTTGGACGCCTCTCAGTGTTGAAGAGGTACAGCAGCGTGAAGAGAAACGCCGCCAATCCATGCCGCTGTTTGCCCGTGGTATCAACCCTGCTGACTTGGCGTTGATCACCCGCCAGCTGGCAACGCTGGTGAAGTCCGGCACGCCTATCGATCAAGCCTTACATGCTGTTTCCAAACAGACGGAAAAAGCGCGTATCTCCAATATGCTCATGGCCGTGCGTGCGAAGGTAAAAGAGGGGCACCCTCTTGCAGCAGCCATGGGTGACTTTCCTCACATATTTAACGAACTCTATCGTGCTACCGTTTCTGCTGGCGAGCAGTCCGGACATCTTGATACCGTATTGGAACGGTTGGCGGATTACACCGAAGCACGTCAGGCGCTGCAGCAGAAGTTTCAATTGGCACTGGTTTATCCCGTCTTGATTGTGTTGGTGGCGGTGGCGGTTGTTGTTGGTCTTGTTGGATACGTCGTGCCTATGGTTGTTGAAGTATTTGAAGGCATGGGACAGGAATTACCTGCACTGACGGTTGGCTTGATCGCATTGAGTGATTTTCTTCAGGCACATTGGGTGGAAATTCTTCTGGTGATTTTGGCAGCAGCAGTGACGTGGTCATTAGCACTCAAGCGCGAGGCGTTTCGCCGCAAGTTTCATTGGAGTTTGTTGCGTATGCCGCTGATTTCTCGTCTTACCCGTGGCGGTAATGCGGGGCGTTTTACACGCACCTTCAGCATTTTGGCGGCCAGTGGTGTGCCGGTGCTGGATGCTATGCGTATCTCGTCAGAGGTGGTGACCAATCTGCCCATGCGCAGTGCTGTAGAAGACGCCGCGCAAAAGGTACGCGAAGGGACGTCTATTAATAAAGCGCTGGATGCCAGTGGCTATTTTCCGCCCATGACCATTCACTTGATTGCCAGTGGTGAGGCCAGCGGTAATCTGGATGACATGCTTGAACGTGCTGCCACCAATCAGGAAAAGGAGGTGGAGAGCATCATTGCTGTCTTTTTAGGTATTTTTGAGCCCCTTATGATTTTGGTGATGGGGGGCGTAGTGCTGCTAATCGTGCTTGCGATTTTGCTGCCCATTATCAACATGAATCAACTTATCGGATAGGAAGCGAAATGAGATCCAAAAAACTATTACACACTTCCCGTAAACAGCGTGGTTTCACACTGATTGAAATCATGGTGGTGGTTGTAATCCTCGCCATTCTGGCAACTGTTGTTGTTCAGAACCTGGCAGGCAAACCGGATGAGGCAAAAATCTCCAAAGCGAAAACAGATATTGCAGCGTTGGAAAGCTCGCTGGATCTGTACCGCTTGGATAATGGCAAGTACCCAAGCACTGACGAAGGTCTGGATGCGTTGATGGAAAAAGGTGGCAAGCTGGGTGAAAGCTATCTGAAAAAACTGCCACAAGATCCCTGGAATAATGATTACCAATATTTGAATCCGGGTGTGCATGGTTCGATTGATGTTTATAGCTTAGGTGCAGACGGCGCCGAAGGTGGTGAAGGCATCGATGCGGATATCGGTAACTGGTAATAAAAATCTATGAAGTATTGCCACCCACAGCTGAAACGTGAGCAGGGATTTACTCTGCTGGAGCTGTTGGTGGTGATCGTTATCTTCGCCATCTTGGCGAGCATGACTGCATTAGCCATTCGCTCCAACCCTGAAGGCAAACTAAAAGAAGAAGCGCAACGTATCCGTGCCTTGCTTGATTTGGCACAACAAGAGTCGATGCTGAATAACAAGCTGATGGCCATGGAAGTGGGCACGCATGAATACAGTTTTCTTGTTTTTGAAGAGGACGAGAAAGGTGAGGAGGCGTGGTTGCCCATAGAGAACAACCGCGCGTTACGTCAACGCCAATTGTCCAAAGATATCGAGCTCAGTATCACTTTTGATGAGGGTATGGAGCGCGGCGGCTCATCCGATGCCGAAGAGGATGATTCGCTCTTTAACAAAGACAATATCTGGATTCTTACCAGCGGTGAATTAAGCCCCTTCACACTCGACATCAGTATGGATGACGTGGGTGCCTATACACTCAAGGGCGATTTGATGGGCGGGCTGACGCTAACCTCAACCTTTGATGATGCGTCATGAAGCAGCGTAAACGTATTAAAGGTTTTACGTTGCTAGAGGTGATGGTTGCGCTGGCCATCGTGGCGATTGGTTTGACAGCGGGTGTGAAGGGCATTGGCAGCCACATCAAAAATCAGGCCTATCTGAAAGAGCGTACATTGGCGCACTGGGTGGCGATGAATCAGTTGGCTGTAATGAGGGCTAACGAAGTATGGCCGTCTGGAGAGCTTTCTGGCACTGAAGAGATGGGTAAAAGCTCTTATAAATGGGTGGCAGAAGTGATCAAGCTCCCTGGTGGCGATGGCATACGCCGCGTGGAAATTAGCGTTTCCAGAGAAGATGAGCCCGACGTTATGCTTGCCAGTTTGTTTGGTTTTGTGGGTAAGCATTGATGAGGAGGCTGCAACAGGGTTTTACGCTGCTCGAACTACTGGTTGCTATGGTGGTGTTCGCAATCATGTCGACGATGGCCTATAGCGGATTAGGTATTGCGCTAAGCCACAGTGAACAAGCACAGATACAGGCCGAACGCATGGCTCAGTTGCAAAAGGCTTTTTTAATTATTGGTCGAGATATTGAGCAGGCCGTGAATCGGCCTGTGCGGGATAATGGCGGCATACCAATGGATGCGTTGATAGGCTCTTCTGTGGGAAGCATTGTGTTGCAATTGAGTCGTACTGGGCGCGACAACCCGCTAAATTTAAGGCGTAGCAACTTGCAACGGATTGATTACCTTTTATCTGAAGGTAAGTTGGTTCGTGTCGCCTGGCCGGTGATGGATCGTTCCAACAATGAACCGTATGAAATGGCGTTATTGGATAATGTTTCGAGCGTCAAAATACAGTTTCTGGATGAGAGCAAGTCTTGGCAGGATCAGTGGCCCAGCTTGGCTGCCTCAGTATCGGGTAACCCTTTTGAGATGCCGCGTGCGATCGAGGTTGTGGTCGAGCTAGAAGACTGGGGCCGTATCCGCCGCGTATTTGAGGTGGTGGGATGATCGCTCGGCAGAAAGGCGTAGCGTTGATTACCGCTGTGTTGATTGTGGCGTTGGTAACAGCTGCTGCTGTGGGTTTGGCATCCCAACAACAGCTGGATGTACGACGAACCGCTAATATATTTAATAACGATCAGGCGTTTGCGGTTGCGGTAATGGCGGAAGAGTATGCTCGAGAGGTGT
>JBNKYV010000143.1:0-21156 GCA_050301075.1 Gammaproteobacteria bacterium | reverse complement strand
ATCTGGAGTCATGGCGTAGCCTGCGTTCCATGCGCAACGTTGAACTCAGCCTGCAAGCACTGGAATCAATGTACAACACAGGCTTTGCACCGCTGTTGCTAGAGCAGCCAGATGGTAAAGCAACAAACAAACAGATTAACGAAGCATTTAAGGCTGCACTCGCTGCAACCAAAACATTGGATAAGCCGCTGTACAAATCACTCAAGAGCGATCGTGCAAAAGTTGACGCACTGGTGGGCAGCATCCGTGAGCTACAAAGTTTGATTACCGGTCCGCTACCTGAAGCATTGGGTATTGAAATGGGGTTTAACGCCCTGGATGGTGACTAATCTTTGGGGATTCATTTTTTCGTAAACGAGCTGTAGATATGAACCGCAGACAATTTCTAACCACACTGGCCGCAGGTGCAATCGTTACCCCTAAGCTGGGATTCGCGAGCCTCTCGAATACCCAAGCTAACGCTCAAGCACACTATTTCAGCGCGCGAGCCTCGAAAGATGGACGCCACTATGTGAGTGGTTTTGACGAGCAAGGCAAGCTACTCTTTTCCACACAGTTGCCAGGGCGTGGTCATGGTCTAGCCATCCAGAAAGAGCTGGGGCATGTCACTGCGGTTGCACGCCGTCCGGGCACGTATCTAATCGTGTTGGATGCCAATACGGGCGAAATCATTCACAATCTTGAGAGCCGTGAAGGACGCCACTTTTACGGCCACAGTCTATATTCAACAGACGGCCGCTGGTTCTACACCCCTGAAAACGATATCGAGAATCGTACCGGCGTTATCGCCGTGCGTGATGCGCATAACGGCTACAAACAAGTAGCGGAATATTCTGCCCACGGCGTTGGACCACATGAGATTCGCATGTTGTCTGATGACAAAACACTCGTCATCGCTAACGGCGGCATTCTTACACTGCCAGAAACCGGGCGCCGCAAATTGAACCTAGATACCATGTCGCCTGCGCTCACCTATCTCAATATCGAAACAGGCGAGCTTGTAGAACAACAGAAGTTTGATTCTAAACTGCATAAAAACAGCATTCGTCACCTGGATGTAAACAGCAAAGATCAAGTCTGCTTCGCCATGCAATATCAAGGCGACAGTGCTGACATGCCACAACTGATTGGCATGCACCAACCAGGCAAAGAACTGCAACTACTAGAAGCACCGCAATCCGTATTGCCTAACATGCGCAACTATTGTGGCAGTGTTTGCTCTGATATCTCTAGCAACTGGTTTGCCGTCTCTTCCCCCAAAGGCAGCCTTGTCACATTCTGGTCAGCACGTGATGGTCAATACGTCGGCAATATCAATGTACCCGATGGTTGCGGCATTGCTGCCGGTAGCAATAACGGAGAGTTCTTACTCAGTTCAGGACGTGGCGGCATGTACCGTTATCAGGTCGGTAGCGGTACACTGAACCCTCTGGACCCTATTACCGAACTCGATACCCGCTGGGACAACCACATCTCCCGATTGGTGATTTAAATGGATAGACGCTCCTTCTTACAAACGATGGCCGTATTAGGTGGCGCAGCTGCACTACCTGCCTGTGTAATCACACGTGCAAAAGATGAACCCGGCTACGACTATGTGCTGGTCGCAAAAGAGGCACCGGTTGAGTTAATGCCGGGCAAGATATCAAAAGCCCTCACCTTCAATGAAATCGCACCCGCACCGGTCATCCGTGCCAAACAGGGACAACGCCTGCGCGTTAAGGTCATCAACCTGTTGAATCAAGCCACTACCGTACACTGGCATGGCATACGCATCGATAATGCGATGGATGGCGTACCGTTCTTAACACAACCGCCTATCCAGCCCGGTGAGACGTTTGTCTACGATTTTGTAACGCCTGATGCAGGCACTTTCTGGTATCACCCCCATATCAACAGCGTAGAGCAGTTGAGCAAAGGCATGGTGGGATTGATCATCGTTGAAGAAGAAACACCACAGGAGTTTGATGCCGATATTCCGCTGGTACTGAAGAAATGGCGTATTGACGAAAATGGTCATTTCCTCAAGCTCTCCACACCACGTAAAGCGGCACGCATGGGGACACCCGGCACATGGCAAACCGTAAACGGTGAACGTGAGCCCGTAATCGATATTCCTGCAGGCGGACTTATCCGCCTGCGTTTAGCTAATCTGGACAATACTCTCACCTATGACTTGTGGATTGACCACGATGACGTCAAACACCTCTCCTATGACGGCATGCCACTAAGCCCTGTGCGTGACCAAGCTCTCTATCCATTAGGACCAGGCATGCGTATCGATGCAGGCCTGATTGCTCCACAAGAGACAGGACGAGAGATCAATATCTACCGCATGCGCGGCACACGTAAAGAGCAGCTTTGCACCCTACGCACGGTGGCAACACAGCAGACGCCACGAACACTGGTGCCACCACTGCCGGCAAACCCAATCTCGCTGCCTGACCTGGACAGTGCCGAAACGCACCATTTCACCTTTGATTGGAGCGGCGCGGTTGCACCAATGGGCGAATCGGGCAAGCCTAGTTTCTGGGCCATTAACAAAATCCCGTGGCAAGGGATGTCTGAAGGAAAAATCCCACCACCACTGGTCAAACTTAAGTTGGGCAACAGCTATATTTTCGAACTGGAAAATACCAGCCAATACCACCACCCCATTCACCTACACGGAGTGGTGTTTACCGTATTGGCCAGCAATAAACGGGAAATTAGCCCCTATCAGGCAGATACTGTCATGCTGGGCAAATACGAAACTATCCGCATCGCATTTAAAGCGGACAACCCAGGGCGCTGGATGTATCACTGCCATTTGATTGAGCACATGAAGACGGGGTTAATGGGCTATATCGACATCGCCTAAATCAATACATTTACCAATATAAACAATTAATTAGACAACCCTAGTCAAGCACACCCCTCAAATAACCAGAGGGGCGTAACCCTCCCCCTATTTGCCTTCATTTATTGGCAGCAGCAACCGATACATTCCATATAAGACAATAACTATCTCCTATATGGCGTGGAATTATGATTAAGCAGATGTCGCTCCCCCTCGCTTTGGCGGCTGTATTGCTGGGTGTTGAGTATTATTCAGAGCCGTTCTGGCCCCGCTGGTTGGTAGAAACTGCGGTGATGGCAGCCTTTTTCTTCACCATCAGTCGCATGCATAAACAACAACAGGCAGAACAACAAGCGACGGCTGAAGAAACTGACTCAGAGATCAATCAGGACCACGAGTTGTTTGCTGACTTCTGCCAACATGAAACGGGACAGATACAGGAAGCACAAGGGCTGAGCGAGCAAGCTCACCAATTAATTCAAAATGCAGTAGCAGGACTTGCCGACAGTTTTCATGAACTGCACGCGCAATCACAACAGCAACAAGAGATACTGAACGACGTTATCGCTCAATCGATGAACGATGGCAACGACAGCGAAAACAAAGTAAATGTTCAAGCCTTTGCCAATGAAACCAGCGAGCTTATCGAAAACATCATCGAGTTTCTGATTAAAGTCAGCAAAGACAGTATGGACACCGTTTACCATATCGACGATATGGTGACTCAGATGGACAATATCTTTTCGTTATTGGCCAACGTGCAATCCCTGGCAGACCAAACCAACCTGCTGGCACTTAATGCCGCCATTGAAGCAGCCCGTGCGGGAGAGGCTGGCCGTGGTTTTGCAGTGGTTGCCGATGAGGTGCGAGCATTGTCTGTCGAATCAGCCAAGCTGAATGCCGAGATCGTTAAACATGTTCACCTGACCAAAGAGTCCGTCGCGCGCGTGCGCGATACAGTCGGCACCATGGCATCGCGCGATATGAATGAAACCATCACAGCCAAAGAGCGCGTTAACCAACTGCTTAGCAACATCACTGAAGTGAATGCATTTCTTGCCGAGAAGGTAAACTCCGCAGGTGTTGCCAGTAGCCAGATTACCGACGCTGTTAATGCTGCTGTCCGTCAGTTACAGTTTGAAGATATCGTCCAGCAAACGCTCTATAAACTGGATGCAATATTGCAATCGTTAAACGAAAGCACCCAACTACTCCACAACCCTAGAGATGCCAAAAGCTATGTAGAGGCACTTCACGCATCGAAAGAACGATTACAACAGCGCGCCAGCTCGGTAGGCATTGCTGCGGTCGACAACCCCGATGCTGAAGGGGATACCGAACTCTTTTAACACTTTCTTTAAGGGAAACGCCATGAGCCTTGATACACGTGAAGACCCACACGGAAAAATCTTAACCATCACCATCAATGGCCGTTTTGATTTCTCGGTACAGCGGGACTTCAGAAATGCGTTCATTGAACATCGAGATGCTAACTGGACCTACAAAGTAGACCTGTCTCAAACTGAATATATTGATAGCTCGGCGTTGGGCATGCTGTTAATTCTTAAAGAACACGCTGAAGGAACCGGATCAAAGGTTGTGTTGTTTCGCCCATCGGAAGCGATCGATAAAGTACTGAAAATGGCAAACTTTGGACAGCTGTTTACCATCGACCAATGAACAACAGAACTGCGACAGACGATGCAAATACGCGTCTGGCACTCGTTGTTGATGATGAACCCTCCAGCCGTCTTGTCCTGACAGCGCTGCTCAATAAACACGGTTTTGAAGTTATTCAGGCTGAAGATGGCGAAGAGGCCATTACCAGCTTTTATGAGCATCACCCAGACATCATCTTCATGGATGTTTTCATGCCGGTCATGGATGGCTACGCAGCAGCTGCGGAAATAAAAAGCAGAATGAAAGATGAGTTTATCCCCATCATCTTTATCACCGCGGCCACAGATGAAGATGCCCTGCAAAAGTGCGTTGAAGCAGGCGGTGATGACTTTCTAACCAAACCCTATAGCGACACTATACTTGTCTCCAAAATCAGCGCTATGGAGCGCATACGCGCGCTCATGTCACAAACGGCTGCACTGAAAAACCAAATGGTTAATGAGGAGGAGTTAGCCGAAAAGATTCTCACCGGTGCAGTGACCAAACAAAATGCCAACTCTGAATGTCTACGCATGATTCAGCTACCCGCAGGTCTGTTTAGTGGCGACATCATTCTAAGTAGTTACACTCCCGCTAACGATCTGGATATTTTAATCGGGGACTTTACCGGGCATGGCTTAACAGCAGCCGTAGGCGCTCTACCCGCGTCAGAGATTTTCCACGCCATGTCACAAAAAGGTTTCTCTGGCGAACAGATTCTCGAAGCCATTAACGAAAAACTCAGCGGCATTTTGCCAACAGGTATGTTTATGGCAGTGCAGTTTGTACGCATCAGCCATGAGCTGGATCGCATCCATGTGTGCAACGCTGGTATGCCCGATATCCTGATACTTGATGGCAAAAACGGTGAGATCATACATCGCGCGACCTCACGTAGCGTGCCACTTGGTGTCACTTCCAAAGTGGATCTTAAACCCGTTTTTCAGATTTTACCCATGAAGCTGGGCGACAAGGTTGTACTATTCAGTGACGGTGTAATCGAAAGCCGCAATAGCGCCGGTTTTGAATTTGGCCAAACAAAATTAGAAGCACTGCTACAAGAACAGTCGCAAAATAATTTCTCAATCGACCACGCATTTACACACATTCAAGAACACAACAAAGACGTCATACAAGACGATGACATAAGTTTGCTGGAAGCAATCTGTGCCCCGGAAATGCTCCCCCAGTGGGAAAACGAAACCATCACCAATGCCGATGAAGCATCTCAACAAGCAATTAGCGAAGCCATTTCACTCTCCATTACCTATAACGGTGAACGTTTAAGGGAATGCGACCCTATCCCTGGCATTATCAATTTCTTAAAATCCAGCCCGGCCCTTGAAGAGCACCGGCACGCCTTGTTCACCATTTTTACCGAGCTATATGTCAATGCGCTCGATCATGGTGTGCTCGGCTTAAGTTCTGAACTCAAAAAAACTCCGGAAGGATTTGCACAATATTTCATGCAACGCGAAGAACGCATTGCAACGCTCAATGATGGTTTTATCAAGATATCTGTCGATGTAACACCAGAGGAGCGCGGCGGAAACATTGTGATAAAACTGGAAGACAGCGGTGAAGGCTTTAATATCAAAAAAGTGAGAGAACAACCCCAGCAAACAGAAAATGTCAGCTTAAGCGGGCGAGGCATCCATCTCATTCACGATTTGTGCACATCACTCGATTACGAACCTCCGGGCAACCGAGTCAAAGCCATTTACCGCTGGGAAAACTAGCCTTTTTGCTACAACAAAGCTAGTCAATATCAACGAACGCTAAGCGTTAGCATTCATGCAGCATTTTTTATATTTCTGACCACTGCCACAAGGACATGAATCGTTACGCCCTACTTTTATTTCACGTACGTAGGGCTGAGTATTCTCAAATGCTTGCAGCAGTGTGCGGCCGATACGCGCATAGGCCGCCATCGCATTAGCCAAGCCAGCAACACTCTTACTCGCTCGCTGTTCTTTTGATAGTGCGCGATTAAAAAGGGATTTTTCGCAAAATTCTTTTGCCGCATCACGGTGAGAAAAGCAGAACAAAGTGGTTAGCAAATCATTCAATGACGCTTCAAGCTCTTCATCAACGGAGGACTTCCACACATCTTCAAGCCAATCGTAACCATCAAAAAAACCATCCGCCCAGAAGGCTAATAACGATTCATCTGAATAATTATCTTCTACTGGCTCTAAAACCGTGATCCATTCGGGCAGCTGTGGCTGATCCTGCTGCACTTGCTCCTTAACTTCATCAAATATCTCTAAGAGCTTGGCCTCTATTTTCTCGCGCTTTTCGACACTTTTATAGTTTGGATCTTCACCGTTAAAGATCACGCTCAACCACTCTTCAGCGGTCACTGGCTCTGGCGATGCCGCCACAGCAAACAGAAAGCCGTAAACTTCGGGCAGACTCATAGTGCCTTCTGGTCGCTTGTCTGAGATCAGAAATTTAGCCAGCTTCTTTTTCAAAATAAACTCCTGCAATATATCCATTCGTTTGGGGTAACAGCGCCTTATCGCGAATCATCAATTCGCACTAAACTAGGGCAATATGAATAATACATCCGTTTGAAGTTCGGATATAGCCACACATAAAAAAACCGCCCGGCACAGGGTACCGGGCGGTTCTAATCTCAGATATTACCCTGATACGGGAATATTACTGGATTTTAGACAACAGCTTAGGATTAGTTACCAGCTTACGTACGCCGTGAGCGTGGTCTTCACCGAATGGGTTGTCTTTACACCACTCGCTCAGAGAAGCGATGTCAACTTTGGCACACTGAGGACGAACGCTCCAAGTAACTTGGTATGGAGAACATTTTTGCTCAGTGTAGCTAGGACCAGTAGTAGAACCAGTGAACTGTACTGGAGTACCAGTGTTGGTTGGCAGAGATTTAGCTTGGTGTAAACCGTCAACTACGTTGTTATCATAGTCCAGGTCGTTGAAGTTAAGAGCGTTCTTGTCATTTACGACAGTGAACACTTGAGTCTCTACGCGCAGATCAGGGTTAGCACATGCATCAGATACGCAAGAGCCTAGGCCTTTACCTGGTTTGACGTCACAAGAAGTGTGTACCCAGTGAACTTCGATAGTGTCACCTGGTTTAACGCCGTCACAGTAGTTTTTGCCAGCCATTGGACGCATTTCAGCTTTGCTCAGCTCTTTGCTGATACCACATTGGTAACCACCACCGTGGCCGTGCTCACCTTCACCCGCGTAGATAGAGAACGCAGATGCTTTGTGCTCAGCATTGTTATGGAAGTGAATGTTACAAAGATTCAGTTCGCTTGCAGAAGGCGCCAGAGTGAAAACACGGCCGTTCTCGCCTGCTGCGCTATCAATGTCACGAGGAGTTTGAGGACCAAAACCCTCACATGCTTCACCAGAAGCTGCTGCACCATGACTATCGTGACCACCACCTGCAGCTACTGCAGACAAAGAAAATACCCCCATTGCCACAGCGGCAACGATTTGGCTCTTAACGCCTAATTTCATTATGATTGCTCCCTAATGTTTCTATTACGAATCGCTTATTCGAATGCTTATATAGTTATTAGCGAAAACTCATTTACGCTCGGCCCATATACTACCTACATAAAAATCATTTTTACAGTTTTATTGACAAATTTAATTTGGCGAAAATAGCCGCTAACTCCGCAGAAAAACGGGCTTAATTAAAACTTAATTTAATATGATATGAGCTGAATTCAGATGCCAGAACAGCATCCTTAAAAAAATGGCGCTTATCACGATAAGCGCCATTTTTCCCCTCCCCTTAGGTACCTCGCTAATGTGCTTAGCCAACACATCCACCAGCAATGAGAACCGGTGCCGCAAGGTGAATAATAAGATACCAAATTCCTGAGAAATTACTACCCACAAAGAATAGGCGTATTCAAAAAAAATAATATGCTAATTATTCATGCATTATTTATAGGGGAAACGGTTTCTTTCCAAGAAAAAAACATTGTACTTAATTAGTTACAGAAATCTTTTAATTCATTCCAAATCAATTTTATACAAAATTCCGTAATTTCATACACAAAACAAAAGGTTATTTGAAAAATAATTTACATTTAATTTATAAAATTTTTCCCAAAACGCGACTCATTTAATGCAAAAAAAAACCTGAATGGTACCCATGGACACCCAGGTTTTTTTAATGTTTTTATAGGTGTTTACGCCTTAAATTTTGTGACCAATCTGTTCAATGAATCTGTGACATGTGCCAGGTCACTATTAGCAACATTCAGCGAAGAGATCTCTTCAATTGTTTGATCTGTTACATGACGAATATTAGTTACGCTACGACTGATCTCTTCTGATACTGCACCCTGCTCTTCTGCTGCACTGGCAATTTGCATATTCATGTCTTTGATCTGCGAAACTTCATTTGCGATACGGGTTAATGCATCACCCGCTTCTTTACCTTGTTCGACACAGGTTTCAGCACGACGACGTCCTTCTTCCATCACACGTACAGCCTCTTGAGTACTATGCTGCAACTGCTCGATGATTGATTTAATCTCTTCGGTTGAATCGCCCGTGCGTTGCGCCAAGCTACGCACCTCATCTGCAACCACAGCAAAACCACGCCCCTGCTCACCAGCGCGAGCCGCCTCAATAGCGGCATCGAGTGCCAGGAGGTTGGTTTGATCGGCGATATCACGAATCACCTCCGATACCTGGCCAATTTCATCGCTGTGCGCTTCCAGCTTACCAATGACGTTAGAAGCTTGCTCCACCTCTTGGGCCAGAGAGAGAATTGACTCAATCGTTTTATTCACGGTTTGCTGCCCCAGCGCAGAAACCTCGTCTGCCTGGGTAGCAGAAGAAGCTGCCCCGGCGGCGTTGCGCGCCACCTCCTGAACAGTCGAGGCCATCTCATCAATAGCCGTGGCCACCAAATCAGTTTCACCTTTCTGCTTATCCATAACGATATTGGTTGAATCCACTACCCCGCTGAGCGACTGTGAAGCGTTGTTGAGCTTATAGACCTCTTCGCTAATCACGTGAACATCGCCCTGCACCTTGGAGATAAATTTGTTCATCAAATTAGCTAGCTCGCCGAATTCACCAAACTCTTTGGCATCCAGACGCTTGCTCAAATCGGCCTCACCTTCTGCTAGGTCTCGGGCACGATCCAGTACTTTTTTCATTGGACGATTGAGAAACTGGTTCGCAAAAAACACCACTGCGACAATCGCAACCACCCAAAATAGCGTTGCTCCGATACTGACATTACGACTCAGAGTAGCTTCATCTTTCAGAAGAATTTGACGATCACGAGTGCGGTTCAAAACGCGCTCGCGAACAGGCGCAAATGATGCCTGCATTGAAGCGGCCACTTCATCAAAACCGCCCATCATGGCGTTACCTTCAATGGGGCCGTAATCGATATATTGCTGGGCCATTTTCTGGCCATATTGGTAGAAGTTAGCGAACACACCCGACAACTGCTTATATTCATCAGCATGGGTGGGATCTCGCTTTATCAGGTCTTGCAGCGTGTCATTAAACATACCCGCATGCTTTTTTGCTTCGGAAAAGCCATCATCCAAGCCATCCAGCCCACGCGTAGCACTGATATCTGTTAACCACTGCTGAACTTGCACCAGGTGTAATTCGAGCTGCCAGACATCATTCATGACCTTGGAGTCTCTCTCAATATAGGTATTGAGATCTCGCTCCATTGTCAGGGTTTGCTTGATATTAAAAGCACCCTGAACCAAAACGAATGCAGCCATCGCTGCTACAGATAACCAGATCAGTTTCTGAAGAGAGAATAAAGTTTTCACTATAATTCCGTCCTGTTGGAATAAAGACAACGCCCACATAACGTGATGTCGGCCAAGACAGGATGAACTTGATAATGAAAAGCTAAATTAACAAAACTTTTATGGAATTCGAAATCAGAAGATCAGGCTTTTTCCAGCAGATAATAAAATTTATCCCCAACAACCTCAGACTCCAGCAGCTTATGGCCGGTTTGGGCGGAAAATGCCGGGAAATCGGATTGCGAACCGGGGTCCGTCGCGATCACGCGGATACGATCACCGCTCTGCATAGAGCGCAATGCCTGCTTGAGGCGCAGGATAGGCATTGGACACTCCAGACCACTGGTGTCCAACTCAATTACAGATGTTTCACTCATCAACAAGCCTTACAAATAAACAACATTGAAACTTCCCCCCTTCCGACATGGTCGGATAGATAATGATATCATTTCCCATCGCGATAGCAGCCAAACGATCAACCCATTGTGAGCATTCGACACATCAACCTCTTTAAAACAGTTGTTCTGACACTCTTTCTGGCACTCTCCACCTCCGCTCATGCGGGCAACAGCACGCTTGACCTGCCAGACATGGGCGACTCATCTGCCACCATCCTTTCGGCAGATGACGACAAGCGTCTTGGCGAAGCCTTTATGCGCAGCATCCGCCGCCAAGCGACCATTATTGATGACCCAGCAGTGAACACCTATGTAAACGCCTTAGGCTATCAACTGCTTGCCGGTGCACAGACGGAATTACCCTTCACCTTTTTTGTCGTCGATGCACCAAGCATTAACGCATTTGCCGGCCCCGGGGGGTATATTGGTATTCACTCAGGCCTGATTCTGTCTGCCGAAACAGAGGGCGAACTTGCCTCCGTACTGGCCCACGAGATCGCTCATGTCACCCAACGCCATCTGGCACGTGCCTTTAAGAAGGCCTCGGCAAGCAGTATGCAGGTTGCAGCGGCTGTCCTGGCGGCGATCATCCTCGGCAACCCGGAGGTAGGCGAAGCAGCAATCGCATTGGCAATGGCGGCTCCCCTGCAACAACAGCTCAACTTTACACGTCAGCACGAAAAAGAGGCTGACCGGGTTGGTATCGATATTCTGGCAAATGCCGGCTACGATCCACGCAACATGCCGGCCTTTTTCCAACGCCTGCAGCAAAATATGCGTTATATGGAGAATGGGCTGCCGGAACTGCTGCGCACTCACCCGGTAACCCCGTCACGGATATCAGACTCTTCTAACCGTGCGGAACAGTATTCCCCACAAAAAAGCTATATCAGCAATCAGGACTTTGCACTTATCCAGGCTCGGCTACATACGCTCGGCTCGGAAAAAGACGTTCGACTGCAAACACTGCAAGCGGCTGCGAAACAACATGCAAAACTCAGCACCGCAGAAGGCTATGAGCTAGCACTCTGGCAACTCAACGAATCCGAGCTGGAAGCTGCACATAAAACGGCCACAACTCTACTGGCAGAATCGCCGGAACACCCTTTGTACATATCGCTGATGGCAACGATAGAGATGGCACAAGGGAAAGCAACTGAAGCTGAGTCCAGACTCACCCATGCACTCACGCTGTACCCCATGCATGCACAGCTCACAATACAGTTGGTAGAAACGCTGCTAAGACAAAACAAGACCAAACCGGCAGCCAATAAAATACGTGAACTGATTCAACATCTGGGGGACTTTACCCTACCAGAGTATTACCGCTTGCTTGCCAAGGCAGAAACAGCGGCGGGGCTTGAAGGAAATGCCTATCTGGCAATGGCGGAATACTACTACCAAATCGGCGAAACACGCGTTGCGATAGATCAATTAGAGTCCGCACTCAATAAAACCGGTGAGCAAGACACCTTCAATCGCGCCAAAATCGAAGCGCGTTTGCGAGAGTTAAAAGGTGTTGCCATCGAAGAGAAAAATCTGGAAGCGCCCTAGGCCTATAATTTATTTTCCGACCTGGCTCATCACACTACCGTAGTGTTGTGCGATCCGTGCAATATGCGTACTCACTCGTGTTAGCCAACGTACCGCTTGCAGATAATCGGTCCCTTCAGGCACATCTAACTCTCCATTAGCAATTCTCTGCATCACGCTTTGGCGATATGGCGAAACCTGCTGTTCAATCTCCACACGCGCCTGTTCACTTAATTTAATAGCGTCAGACCATTGATGCGTTTCAAGCGCACTCAATATCTGGCGTATGGATTGGTGTAAAAGAGCAATGATCTCTGCCAGCGAGGCAGTTTGTCTCGCGGTCAGGGCACGATCCTCCTCCTCTTCGCAGCGCTCATGCAGACGCTGCATATGGTCAAGACAATGAATCACTGCCAATAAACGCTGCCAATTGGCATCCTGCTGGGGTTGCAGGTGAATGGCATCGATATACCCCTGGGTTTCATCCAGCGCCATTTGCAACTGAAACAAGTCTGAGCGATGCGCATCCTGCTGTGCGCCTAAAATATCGTTCAGATGACAAAGTAGAGATTTCAGCTCGCGCTGAAGACTATTCTGCGCGGCTGTTAAAGCCAGCTCCGGTTGCTCCAGTAACTCAATATCCAAACCACGTGTATAGGAAGGCGTTTTATCTGGCACTAGGCGTTCAATAAAGTGCGCAAACCGATAACTAAACGGCAAAATCGCAATAACACCCAACAAATTAAATCCCGAATGAAAAGCCACCAGCGCCAACTCTGATTCCCGTTCAAGAATACCGGGCGAAGCCATCTCCATAATGCCCATGTATGGCGTAATCAAAAATAGCGCAGCCACACCGGTTATCAAGTTATAGATTACGTGAGAATAGCCCGTACGCCTTGCACCTACAGAACCACCAATGCTAGCCATCAATGCGGTAACGGTTGTGCCGATATCCATGCCGATCACAAGTGCAGCGGCCTGCTCAAATTGAATCACACCGGAAAAAAGTGCTGCCAACGTTGCTGCAACACCTGCACTGGAAGACTGCGTAATAACAGTAAAAACAATTCCTACTGCAACTAGCTGTATGCGCCCGCCCCAACTGCCCGCCTGAAACCCTTCAAATAGAAGCGCGCCCTCTAGCCCACTCATTCCCTGTTGAAGCTGAGAGATACCGACAAAGATCAGGCCAAAGCCCGCCAAGGCATAACCAATGGTTGCCCAACGCCCCTTGGCAAATAGGCGCATGATTGCGCCAATAAAAATAAGCGGAAGCAACAATGTGCCAATGCTGAATTTAAACCCCAGCAAGGCAACCAACCACCCTTTGAGGGTGGTCCCCAAATTAGCGCCAAAGACTATCCCCAGCGCTTGCGGAAAAGTTAGTAGTCCAGCAGAGACAAAACCGACAGCCGCCACCGTTGTAGCGCTGGATGACTGCAACACAACCGTGGTGGTCGCTCCGGTAACAGCTCCAGAGACAGGTGTTCTTGAAAAGCGCATCAGCACGCTACGCATGGCATCACCCGCCAATGCACGCAAACCATCCGTCATGACAACCATGCCTAACAGAAAGAGCCCAAGCCCACCAATGGTATGCAAAAGTACCGTTGCGTTATTGATAATGGCCCCCGCTTTTTATTTCGGCTCTATCTCTACTTTAGTTCGGATATTAAGAATATAAATTGAGGAAAAACAAATTGTAGTCGCTAACTACGCCTGCCCTAAAAAGAAAAAGGGCCGTCACTCCATGACAGCCCTCTTTGCGATCGGGATTTATAGTACAAACAGAAATCGATAATTAACGACCTAACACATCACCGCGTGTGCTTTCAGCAATCGCTGCTGCTTCTGCAATCAAATCACCCGGCACACCCAGCTCAGTCAGAGTTGCGCCCAGATTTTCCATCACTGCGTCAAAGTGTGTATCGTTCAGTCCTTTAGCAACCAGATGTGCGTGAGCATCACGCATATCTTTACCCGAATAGTTACTTGGACCACCTAAAGCCAATGTTAAAAAGGCTTTTTGTTTAGCGGCTTGTTTGTCCATATCAATTCCTTCAAAAAATGAATTGATACGATCATCCACTAACACTTTACGGTAAAACACATCCACTGCCGCATTCACTGCAGCTTCACCACCGATGCGCTCATACAAGCTAGGCTGATCTTTTTTCATCGCCGCCTTTTCTTCATCGGTGTAACCGGCTAGTACATCACCACGTACACTCTCGGCAATTGCTGCAGCTTCGCCAATCAGATCGCCGGGCACACCCAGTTCAGTCAAAGTTGCACCAAGGTTTTCCATCACAGCATCGAAGTGAGAGCCGTTTAGCCCCTTCTCTACCAGATGTGCATGACCTAGACGCATATCCTTGCCTGAGTATTGAGCAGGTCCACCAAACGCAAATGTTAAAAACGCTTTTTGCTTGGCTGATTGTTTGTCCATATCAATCCCTTCGAAGAAGTGACTGATACGGTCATCTGTCAGTACTTTGCGATAAAACACATCGACTGCAGCATTCACCGCAGCGTCTCCCCCTATGCGATCATACAAAGATTGTTGTTGAACTGGCTCACCGCCACCAAAGATTTTTTTCAAAAATCCAAACATTATTTCTCACCCTCTTTTTTTATTTGCTGTCACAAATAAATCCCCGAGGAGCCATCCTATACACAATAAAATGTATTGTAAACACATCTTTTTAGTCAGGCTTAAGCACCCTAAAACAGTACGGGAATTTATTTAAAACACGCTAAAACCAAATGAATATAAGCCGCCGTTTTATACCCGGATAAAACGTATGCCTTTCTATAGCAACTGCAATGCCAGCTAGATTTATTCTCACGACCTAAAGTGATTTTTAAGGCGCAAGTTAAGAACAATACAGAGGATAAATATAAAACTTAAAGTAAATAAAACAGTGTGTTGCAGCGGCAGAAACAAAGTGAATTAACGTTGCTAAAAAACAGGGTTGGTATATCTGTTAGAGATTTTTTTGACGGTTAAAAACAAAACTAACAACATTGATCAAGCGTCATTATCGGGCAAACCAATCACATAACGCCCCAATTCTGTGCCCTTAATTCAATACCATTAAAACGCAGAAGAGCGCACGGTGGCGCTCTTTTGCTACTACCATCTATATGGTGTTAATCATCCCAACGACCATATCCAGGAATATCAATTTCACGCTCGCGGTAAGAGCCCTCTCCCGCGCGGCGATGACACGCCTGACATTTGCTCAACCCACCCAGCTCTTTACTTTCGATTACACGACGTGGAATTTCATCATGCTCTCGCAGAAAGTAAGGCAGCCTTGAGATACGTAGAGGTGTTTCATTGCCGCGAATAGAGCGCACAAACTTATCTGCGTCACTACGACCTTTACCCGTACCGGCATGTCTTACCAAATAATCGGTAAGCGCTTGGCGATCGGCCTCAGCTAGCTCAGCATTTTCACCAAAATGGTCATCCAGTGTAGACATCAACTTACGCCATGATCTCTCAGGCAAAAACTCAGGCTGATATGCGAAGTGGCACGCACCGCATTCATCCTTGTACTTTTGATCCTTAACCGCTGAAATAGAATCACTGGAAGCAAAACTGATCTGGCTTACCATTGCAATAATCATTGCCGAAAGTAGAGAAAGTAGTTTTTTGGTATTCACAATGCACCTCCGTTGGTGATGAGTTGATACTTAATGGTTATTGATTACGTAAGTACTCCAAAAAGTCGCCCTTCTCCTGTGGCGTGCACTCGCGACCCAACGTCCACTTACAATTGCGCTTAAACCACTTGTTAATAAATTTGATGTCTGTCAGTCGCTCGCTATTCGCTGATGGCGCTAGCGGATCGATAATTTTGCCCGTCTTGGCATGTTTACCTTTTTGAGTCAGATCTTTTCCATGACAGGTTTGGCAGTTGCGATCTAATCCAGTTTCTGCGTCTTTGTGATTCTCCATCCAGCGTTTCTCACCTGCCGCAGCTGTAAAAGGCCCGGCTCCCGCTGCACGATATTCATTCTGCAACGTATCGACCGCCCCGGCATACGCCGTAGGAACCGCTAACACTCCCACAACTGATAAAACCACTGCCACCATCTTTAAGTTGTTCATTTTTCCTCCCAGGAAATATCAAATTAATGCCTTTTCATGAATCAGTTTAAGACACCAAACTGAATTCATGCTGAAAAATAGATCTTTTTATTTTTCATCGTCCAGTTTAGGCAGGACCATATTCGAATCCTCAAACCATCCTTGCTCTGCATCGCGATGGCAGGCACCACAGTTAACTTTGCTCTTAACCTTGCTGCTCTTCCAGTAACGTTCATCTATATGGTGGTCGCTATGCTTACTCTTCCAGTAACCAATCTCAGTGATACGAAGTGGCACTGCGTCAGCGGGTACATCAGCATTAATCTTATGCGCGACCTCCGTATCGCTGTTTTCACTGGAATTAGCGACTAAAAATTCGGTGATCTCGGCAATCGTATCTTCGTCCAAAGCAAGATCTTCATCGAAATGCTCTTCCTGCTCGTCCATCATGCGCTGCCATGAGCGCGCCGGAAGCAGAACAGGATGAAATGCCAGATGGCAATCACCACACTCGCTACGCCACACCTCATTATCCGGCAATGGATCGTTAGTAAAGGCTAGAAACGGATGCTCTTTGCTATCAGAAAAATAACCGTGGAAATAATAGACAGCAGAACTAAAAATCGTGCCCAGCATAATGACGGCAATCAAAGCATGTAAATTAACCGCCTCAGCGTCATCATGTTCCGGTTTGCGTCCGGTGATCATGGCCCAAATCAGATTTTCTCTATGCCACAGACTTTCTACGATAACACCACCCAGATGAACAAAAGCAATTAGCAGCATAAGTACTGCGGCGCTTTCGTGATATTCCTTGGTTGAACTACCTAGCTGATAGCTGATCAGGCCCTTCAGTGGCCCATGCCCCTCTTCTCCCCCAAGCACGAGTAATCCGCTCGCTGTAACAACCACACCCAGTATCAACATGGCAAAAATTGCGTAACTGCCAGCGGGGTTATGACCAATATAGCGCGCGGCCTGGCCAGTCATGAGCCCTTTTAAATATTCGGTAACGGATGACCAGTCGTGGGCAAAGCTTCGGAATCGAGCATAGTGACTACCCACCATCCCCCAAACCAAACGAAATATCAGTAACCCGATAAACAGATAGCCCGCAAAAACATGATGAAACAGAAAGCGGTCACTGACTGAAGTGACCCATGCAGATGCGAAAGCGATTAGTAGTGACCAATGAAATATTCGCGTGGGTAAATCCCACACCAAAACAGTATTCCCTGATTTGCCAGACGCGCTCAACGGATATCCTCCTCCAAATTAACGCCATTGGTAGTTGTATACAGTTCACAATCTTTCCCGAGCATGAACCTCAAAATAGACCGCTACAAAAAACATTAGTTTTACATAATTTTTACATTAGAACTGCTATTATCTAACTAATGTTTTACAGGTTGAATAAAAGGGCTATTCTTCAATGCAATAGGCTCTTAACAATCATGCATTAATATTTTATTTAGCCTAGTCAACAAGTTCGCCAATTACTAGATGAGGTTCGCAAATGATAAAAAGGACACTACTTGCCATGGCCCTATGCGCTACGTATGGCCATGCAACCGCAGGGGAAGCGCTAAACGACCTATCAAACTGGCAATATGGTTTACCCAAGCAAGCCCCCGTTATGCAGTTATCACAAACCGATATTGTGACAACTGGCGGCGGTGCTTCCGCTGACCAAGGTGGAATGATCGAATACCGCCACCGTAATTTCACCGGCAATCAAATACACAAATATCTGGGGATAGGTTCAATTGGTTCAGCCCTTATCGCAGCCGCCTCTCCAAAAGAGTATGACGGTGCGCATGAAAATTTTGCTGACTTAGCGGCAGGCTTGGGTGTTGGTGCTGTTATTACCGGATTACTTTTCCACTTTGATGAAATTGAGTTGAGCAACGGCATATCCGACCCCGACAATCTACATATGGCACTAACCACTCTCGGTACGCTGGGCTATCTAGCCGCGGTGGATGATGGAGGAGAATCGGGCCACGCCGGACTGGGTGTAGGCGGATTCCTGAGTATGGGTATCGGTATCAAGATGGTTTGGTAACCGCGCCTTTCAACTATCCAGTGTATTCAGGAGATCAACATGAACCGTACAATTAAATCCATATTCATGATTGGCGCAGTTAGCTTCAGCCTTGTCGCCACATCTGCCCACGCCGAATGGACCGACTGGTTTTCATTCAAGCGCGCCAAAGAATTCCCAACCGTTAACGATGCCGAATATAACAAAGAGTGCGGCTCTTGCCACTTTGCTTATCAACCTGGATTGATGCCCGCTGCATCATGGCAAAAGGTGATGGACGCGAATGCGCTTGCAGATCATTTTGGGGATAACGCAGAGCTGGACAACGAAACGCGTCAGCGCCTGCTAAAAATATTGGTGGATGGTGCCGCGGACAACACCCACTCAAAACGCTCTAGAAAAATTATGGCGTCACTCGACGGAGAGGCTCCATTACGCATTATTGAGATTCCCTACATCAAATCTCGCCACAGCGAAATTCCTGCAAACCTGGTGAAAGAGAATCCTAAAGTTAAATCACTCAGCCAATGCCAACGCTGCCATCAAGAAATCGAGCAAGGCAGCTATGACGACGACTCTGTCTTCATTCCCGGCCACGGCTACTGGACTTGGTAGTACCTCAACTAGTAAGGGGCGGTAATTAACGCCCCTCTTTTTTACACTCCCTACCCTTCCTTCTATAAAGAAAAAGCCCCGGCAACAACTGTTACCGGGGCCAATTCGAAACAAAAGCAAACAAGAATTACTGAGCTTTGTACAAAGTTACTGTTCCGCTGTCACCTAACAGGCGAGCAACCTCCTCATAGCCATTCTCGCGAGCCTCATCAACTGCCAGCCTGCCATTGGCATTACGCACAGTTGCCTGTGCACGAGCAGATAACAACGCCGTAACAACATCAAGATGCCCACCGCGTGAAGCAAACATCAATGCCGTCATACCTGAGCTACCGTCACCTTGATTGGTAAAACCCAATTCAGGGCGCTCAATCGCGTTCACATTGCCACCGGTTTCAATCAGCTTGCTGACCAATTGAACATTACCCATTTTGGCAGCTTCCATTAGTGGGGTAATACCGGCATAGCTGCCAATGTTCACATCTGCACCGTTATCAATCAGGTAATTCACTATGTTTAAACGGCCATTGATCACAGCATCATACAACGCTGTTTTACCCATGAAACCGCGGTAGTTAACATCAGCACCCACCTCAACCAGCATATGAGCGACTTCCTGATGACCCCGCTGTACCGCCCGCATCAAGACGCTATCACGCCCCATAGTACCTTTGGCCAATGAAAGCTGATTAGAACGGTTGTCAGATTCTGTCGCGTTTGGATCAGCCTCATAATCCAGCAACAACTGTAGAAGCTTAGTATCCCCATTACCCGCTGCGACAAAAATCGACAACTCGCCATGGCGATTTGGTAAATCGACCTGAGCATCTTTACTCAGCAAAAATTCTGCGATGTCATAATGGCCACGGCGCACGGCAGCAATCAACGCTGTATCACCACGCGATGCAGCGGCCATCAAATCACGAATACTCAACGGTGCATGGGATTTGCTCATGGCATATTGGCGCAGGCCTAGCGGCACATAATTCACCTCAGCCTTTTTCTTGATCAACAATTTAACCAGATCAAAATGGCCTTCATAAGCTGCTGCCAACAGCGGCGTGACGCCATCGCGATTTACATAGTTGGCATTGGCGCCTGAATCCAACACCACCTCTGCCTTATACAAATGCCCCATGCGCGCAGCCTTAATCAACGCATCATCCACCCCCAGCCCGGCAAACGCTTGAGTATCTTTAGCGCCCGCCTGCAAAAGAATAGAGACAATCGAATCATCTTTTAGATTTTGTGCAAACACCAATGCAGACTCAGCATGGGTATTGGTAATATTTGGATCAGCTCCACCATTTAGCAGTAAACGCACCATGCCAGGCCAGTCGACAGATTCCGTCGTCAACCCGTGGGTAACCGCATACATCAAAGGTGTAAAACCACTATTCTGTTCATTGGCACGCACGGTGTTTTTAATATTCACTTTTGCGGCCGCATTCAACAACACACGCACAGCGCTAAAATGGCCATATTGAACCGCCATAAACAGCGCTGTCTCACCTTGATTGTTTGTAATGTTTACGTCGGCGCCTTCACTGATCAGGGTATGCATCATTTGATAGTCGCCGCGCGTTGCCGCACTCATCAGTGGCGTAATACCCAGCTTGTTAGCGACATTTACATTGGCGCCCAGTTTGATCAAGCGATTGGCAATGAATGCTTTACCGCCACTGATCGCACCAATCAGCGCAGTATCACCATAGGCGTTTTGCGCATCTACGGGCATACCCGCTTCGAGCAAATAATTGAAGGTATCTTCACGTCCATAGCGGGCCGCCTGAACAAAACGATCCGGTGTCGCATCAACCGCATCAGGAGAGATGGCAGCCGCCAGCTCCGCCTCTTCAGATATTGCAGGCTCGGGTGACACATCTGCAACAGGCTCGCTTGTTGCGACTTCGGTTTGCACGCTCGCAACCGGCGCATGAGACGTGCTTCCCGTTGATGCACATCCAGACATTAGGCTCACGCCACCCAATAGCATGCAGCTCGCCAGTGTAAAGCGCTTTACTTTAAGTGATTTCATATGACTTCTCCCCAACGTGTCATGTTCCGAATACAGCGTGCTGAATGTTCGTATTTATTATTAATACAGCGCACTATAAAACTGCTACCAGCTCAGAACATTCATCCATGACAGTAAAGGACATTAATTCCTACTATTCCAG
>JBNKYV010000142.1:0-1965 GCA_050301075.1 Gammaproteobacteria bacterium | reverse complement strand
GTCACATAAAGTTGATTTATTTGCTCAGGAATTGAAAAAAAGGGGGAAGAGGATAGCCGAACAGGCTCAGCTATCCCAGTTGGTTTGTTTTATGCAGGGCGTAATTTGTTAATGTTCGCGACGCGTTTTTCGTAGGCCTCCCGGGCGATTTTGCAATCTTCCAGGAAGTAAGGCAGCTCGCTCATCAACAGCGCCTGTGGCCCATCAACCAAAGCTTTTGATGGTGCAGGGTGAAAATCAACTAACACCATATTGGCCCCGGCGATGATGCCTTGCGATGTGACATGGAATACATCCATTAAACCATCGGGTGAGGCTTCACGGCTGCCGACAGAGTGTGATGGATCAACACAAACTGGCATGCGTGTTAAACGCTTAACCACAGGTACATGAGAGAAGTCGACAAAGTTACGATGCGGGTCGCCCATGTTGGTTTTCATGCCGCGCAGGGCAAAGATAACTTTACGGTTGCCTTCGCTTGCCATGTATTCGGCTGCATTTAATGACTCTTCCAGCGTAATGCCAAAACCGCGTTTAAGCAGTACCGGCATCTCTTGTTGGCGGCCAACCGCTTTTAACAACTCAAAGTTTTGCGTGTTGCGTGTACCGATTTGCAACATAACGCCGGTTGGATTGCCTGTCTCTTCCAGTGCGTTATAGATTTCTTCTACGTGCTGTTCGGCCGTGACCTCCATGGCGATGACTTTGATGTCATATTTGCCTGCCAGCTCAAATACGTAGGGCAGACAATTTTTACCGTGGCCTTGGAATGCGTAGGGGCTGGTGCGTGGTTTATAGGCACCCATGCGAGTGGTTTGCAGGCCATGCTCTTTGCATGCCTTCATCATCTCTTCAACGTGTTTGGGGTTGTCTACCGCGCAGAGTCCAGCAAAAATATTCAGATTGTCCTGACTGAAAGTAATGCCGTTGTATTCAAAATGGCTAGAGCGGGTATCGTCTTTATGGCGCCCCAGAACGCGATACTCTTGTGATACGCGAACAACACGCTCTACGCCTGCAAAGGCTTTGATGTCGTTGTCGTCCAGACTCTTGGTGTCGCCAATGAGATAAAGCTCAGTAAGTACTTGGTGAGAGCCTTTCTCTTCATGTACGCGTACTTGAATACCTTTCTGGTTGGAGAGGTAGCCCATCAGGTTGTTGTAGTCAGCGCCGGATTTATCGATGCCAGGTTGAAGAATTACAATCATTGCACTACACCTTTATCGGTCAGTTTGGAAACCCTATCTTTCAAATATAACACCAGATCGTAAATCGGCTAGGGATTATTTGATCTGTCGCTAGCGACTTTTTTATCCATTGCAATTTGCCACTGTTGGTAACGCTCTGTGAGCGGTTCGTTCGTTTGTGGTGCAAGGTTGTGTTCAGGTTTGAAGCTTGGCCAGTGTTCGGGTTGCTCTGCGGTTAGGTAGGCCAATCCTTGTGCGGTGGCTTCAGATTCTTTAGCGCGCAGCACGGAGCGCTTGGATAAATCGGCTAGTTTCTGGCATAAGCCATTGAGTGACGAGAGCCCACCACTGACGATGATCTGTTCAGCTTTTGAGAGATGTTGTTCCATCTCTTCTATGTTGCGTTGGATAAGGAAAACGATGCTCTCTACAACGGCAACGGCTTTTTCTGCATCTGTTAGTGGTGCATCTGGAATGAATTCGCTATCCCAAACGGCTTGCCAATAGGGCGAGCCAACGCCTGATACTCCATTGAGGAATAGCGGTGGGGTGTTTGATGTTTGTAACCAGTTGTCTAACACTTGTTCCAGGTTAGGAATGTTTAAAGTTTGAAGCGCACGGGCGGCTCCATTCACTGTGCCTTCCAGCGTAAAGAGAGTCTGTTTATTTTGAAAACCAATTGAGGTTAGTAGTTTATCTGCTTCTATGTGCTGATTAGCGTGACGTTGAATAAATGCACCAGTGCCAATGTTAACGTAACAGCTCTCTCTCCTCGGTG
>JBNKYV010000141.1:0-4567 GCA_050301075.1 Gammaproteobacteria bacterium | reverse complement strand
CGTTACAGCTAACACAACAAACAACACAACTAGTCGAACAGTTAAGCGCGACCCCGTTGCACGATTGCGATACTGTCGTATGACACGACTTAAGTTATAGGTAATCAGGCCAGCGAGGATTAATAGCTCCAGCGCATTGATGGCCAATAATGGCAGATAGATTTTGCTGAACTGTTCGGAGTTTTCTGTGGCGCTACTGATCAGGTAGAGCGAACTGAGCAACAACAGTAGTAATAAAACTATCGCTGCGCGACTACCAAAAAAACGTCTGACTACTGCAGCGACCATTCGTACCACTCACTCACCAGATCCCAATCTGCGGTGACATAGGTCATTAAACGCAGCGGCACAGGAAGGGTTTCATCATCCACTTTGATGCGCACTCTGCCAAGGTAGGTTTGTCCCTCTTCGAGCAACGCGTAATCCAGCAGTGGAAAGTTACTCAAATGACTCAGCACTACC
This sequence comes from Gammaproteobacteria bacterium, assembly GCA_050301075.1. Classification (GTDB taxonomy): domain Bacteria; phylum Pseudomonadota; class Gammaproteobacteria; order Tenderiales; family Tenderiaceae; genus JBNKYV01. The sequence continues at coordinate 4,105 of JBNKYV010000141.1, read as the reverse complement.
CGCACCGCTTCAAAGTTTGGCAATTGAAACTGGGCATCACTGTTGAGATTGTGAAAATGGTATCTGCCAGTAATGGCGTTATAGGAAACTTCAAAGCGCTGCTCAATCTCAGCAATGGACTCATCCGCCCAATAGTTGCGCTCGCGCTGCACCTGCACTTCAACCAACAGTGTTAATGGCACACCACTGTGCAGAGCCTCGACGAGCTTCTCGCTGAACTTAAGATCAAAAACAACATTAAGACGCACAACCTCTTCATCCACGCGAGATTCGGCAGACATGACTGTAAACGTCGGGTCAGGTGCTTCATCATCCGCCCACACTCTAAACGGCAGCAGCAAACTCAACATCAGCAATATCAGCGATGCCGTCGCAACTCCCCTGTTTTGAGTTGATGATAAATTTATCTGTGGGCTTGTTAACACCAAGCTATGCCAAGGTGCCATACAAAATATGGCTCCTAATCGCTCCCCTTTTTCTGTAAACGGGCGTAATAAAAGCCATCCATGCCATCCTGGCCGGGCAATATCTGGCGCCCAATTGCATGTTGAACTCCCCACGCTGCTTCAATTGGAAGTTCAATGGCATCCCCATGTTCTGCACAAAACCGCTGTAGTTGTTTTATATTTTCTTGCGGCAGTACCGAGCAGGTAACATATAACAACATTCCACCCGGTTTTAACAAGGGCCATAGTGCATTCAGTATCTGCCCTTGTAGTTCTGCCAACTGTTCAATGTCGCTGTCACGACGCAATAGTTTGATATCTGGATGGCGACGAATCACACCACTGGCTGAACACGGCGCATCGAGCATAATGCGATCAAACCGCTCGCCTGACCACCATTGATCTGGCTGTGAAGCATCACCCGTCACCACCTCGGCCGTTAATTTCAAACGTTGCAGATTTTCCTGCACGCGCTCAAGGCGCATTGCATCCACATCCATGGCCACCATGCCTTTAAGCTGTGGCTGGCGCTCCAGCACATGAGCCGTTTTACCACCAGGCGCTGCGCAAGCATCCAGAACGTAGTCACCCGCTTGAGCATTCAACAACTCTGCAGCAAGCTGAGCCGCTGAGTCCTGCACGGAAACATGTCCTGCGGCAAAACCTGGCAACGTAGCGACATCCACTGCCTTGCGCAAAATCAAACCATCTTCACTGTGAGGGGTACTATCTGACTCAACCCCCTGCTCTTGCAACTGTCGCCGATAGCTGTCACGCGCGACTTGTGAGTGGTTAACTCGCAGCACCAAAGGCGGATGTTGATTATTGGCTTCAAGGATCGCTTGCCACTGATCGGGATAGGCTTTGCTGAGTGCATCTACCAACCACTGTGGATGGGCATATCGACTAACGGGATCTGCATCCAGCGCTTGCTGCAATGATTCCTGCTGGCGTTGGGCGTTACGTAGCACCGCATTAACCAAGCCTTTGGCCCAGGGCTTTTTCAGTTTACCCACCACTGCCACGGTTGCAGACACTGCCGCATGGTCTGGCACGCGCATATAAAAGAGCTGGTACAAGCCCAACAGCATCAGGCAACGAACATCAGCATCCTTGGCTTTAAGTTTTTTCTGCAACAACCTGTCGACCATGGCATCCAACCGTGGATACCAGCGGCACACGCCATAACAAAACTCCTGGAATAAGGCCTGATCTTTAGCCGGCACCTTGCTTTGCCATTGCGGCAACACAGAACTCAGCGAACGGCCATGGCGCACAACCTCGCCCAAGGCGTTGGCTGCGGCGGTACGAACATCCATCTAGGACCTACCAACACTAATTACAAACCAGCGCTGGAGACCATTTTTTCGCAGAGCTAGGCGCATTGAGCGTAGTGTACTTACTGTACATAAGCGAAAATGCAACACAACTCTGCGAAAAAATGGCCTCAGCCCAGGGGGGTGCGCCCCAAAAAGGGCTATGCCGCGTTGTTCGTCGTTCATTTGGAATACCAAACCTCTCTCCTCACGCCTTGCCTAGCCCTTTTTGGGACAGCAACGCTGGTTTGTAATTAGTGTTGGTAGGCCCTAAGCTACCGCGAAAACGGCACCCGCTTCTTTCAAAGAGGCACGCGCATTTAACAAATCTGCAGAAGACATCGCGCGCTTACCTGGAAACTGCAGCTGCTGCATACGTAACACGCCGTTACCCGTAGCTACATCAATACCCTCTTTGCTGGTGGCAATGATCTCACCGGGATTTGCAGATGTCGTTTCGCCATCCAGTGCACGTGCCTGCCACACCCGCACCACATCACCTTCGAATTCGGTGTGCGCCACCGGCCACGGGTTAAACGCTCGCACCATGCGTTCTATCTCCAGCGCGGATTGCTGCCATTCAATACGAGCCTCAGCCTTACTCAGCTTGTGCGCATAGTTGGCTTGGCTATCATCCTGCTTCACTGGATTAGCAGTACCGTTTTGTAGCTGGTCCAAACCTTCAATCACCGCTTTGGCACCAATCTCGGCCAAGCGATCATGCAGCGTCTGGCCAGTATCATCACGGCTGATAGGCGTCTTGTGGATCACCAGCATATCGCCAGTATCCAACCCTACATCCATTTGCATGATGGTAACGCCACTCTCTTCATCTCCTGCGGCAATGGCGCGTTGAATCGGTGCGGCACCCCGCCAGCGAGGCAACAGTGAGGCATGAATATTCACACACCCCAGACGCGGAGCTTCCAGAACAGGCAGAGGCAACAGCAGCCCGTAAGCAACCACCACCATGATGTCGGCGTTGAGATCGCGCAGGGTCTGCCGTTCCTCTTCAGACTTCAGCGATGCCGGCTGGTAGACCTCGATATTGTGCTCCTGAGCCAATACTTTCACCGGACTGGGCGTCAACTTACGACCGCGCCCCGCTGGGCGATCCGGCTGGGTATAGACAGCGATCACTTCGTGGCGACTGTCCAACAACGCCTGTAATGCAGTCGCTGCAAACTCTGGTGTACCTGCAAAAATAACCCGTAGTCCAGCTGAATCAGCCATGCTCAAATCTATCCCGACCTACTTTAAGTAATAAGTAATTTAGTGACAAATGGGCTACAGCGTGTGACGACGCTGCTTTTCCATTTTCTTTTGAATGCGCTGACGCTTAAGCGTAGAGAGGTAATCTACAAACAGCTTGCCATCCAGGTGATCAATCTCGTGCTGAATACAAACCGCTTTCAAACCATCGGTTTCCAGCTCAAACGGCTGGCCATTGCGATCCAGGGCTCTCACCTTGATCCACTCGGCGCGCTCGACTGGCTCGTAAATGCCCGGAACAGAGAGGCAACCCTCTTCCATCTGCTCTTTGCCTTTGGAATCCACAATCTCTGGATTGATAAATACCATGGGCGCACTTTTATCTTCACTGATATCGATCACCATCAAACGCTTGAATACCGCCACCTGTGGTGCCGCCAAACCTATACCCGGTGCGTCATACATTGTCTCAAACATGTCGTCGATCAAGGAGCGAATCTCGTCGGTTACCTCATCAATCGGCTCACATTGAGTCGCCAAAAGCGGATCGGGAAAATGCAATATTGGTCTGAGTGCCATGATATTTCGTTAATTATTTGTTCAAATGGCCGATTATACTGCTGAACCAGCCACTGTTAACACTAAAATGCGATGCGCCCTATTCACTGATCGCGAATTGGGCATATGAAATTTGCTGGCAATAAGGCGCAAAAGTCTGCGTAATACGGCAAATCGTATTGCCACTCTTTACATCTGAAAGAGTTGGTGTACTTTAAAAGAATTGATTGAATCGATTGAAAAGGATGCCTCATGTCAATCAGGAACACATTTTTGGCCCTTGCCTTAGGGCTCTTTGTGAGTGGCGGCGCATTAGCCGACACCCTGACTCTCAAACCTGACCACCCCAATACATACGTGGTGGTAAAAGGAGATACCCTGTGGGATATCTCCTCCAAGTTCCTGCAAGACCCTTGGCGCTGGCCAGAGATCTGGTACAAAAACCCGGATATCGCCAACCCTCACCTGATCTATCCTGGCGACATCGTTAACCTTATTTATATCGATGGCAAACCAGTGTTGCAGGTTCAGCGCGGGCGCCGCACAGTGAAATTGTCGCCTCAGGCACGCTCA
>JBNKYV010000140.1:0-2051 GCA_050301075.1 Gammaproteobacteria bacterium | reverse complement strand
TCCAAGCTGTTCAATGACTTGGCACATTTCAACAATCTTCTTATCCATGACATGGATATGGTCCAGCATGCAATTCACGGCATGAACCATTGGGTCCGTGGTGTCCTGAGACATGCCGTACGCATCAAAACCTATTTTCTTGGCAATCTCGCGGCGCTTCGCTTCATCGCTAGATTCTGCCTTCTGCACCAGCCGCCCAGGCACGCCGACTACAGTATTGCCCGGCGCCACGTCCTTTACGACCACAGCATTCGAGCCTACGCGGCACCCTTCACCTAATATTATAGGCCCTAATACCTTGGCACCCGCACCTACAACCACTCCACGCTCTAGAGTTGGGTGGCGCTTACCCTCTTTCCACGAGGTTCCGCCCAATGTCACACCATGGTAAAGCGTGCAGTCATCACCGATTTCAGCGGTTTCCCCGATAACCACCCCCATACCGTGATCAATAAAGAATCGGCGCCCGATTTTTGCGCCCGGATGGATCTCTATGCCAGTAATCCAGCGACTGACAGCAGAGTTAAGGCGCGCCAACCATTTAAGCCCCAGCCCCCACAGCGTATGACTGACGCGATGCGCCATAACAGCATGCAGACCGGGATAAGTTGTTAGCACCTCGAAAACATTGCGTGCAGCCGGATCTCGGTCAAAAACACACATAATATCTTCGCGAATTCTGCGAAACATAGACTTCTGAATCCTTGAATGGTTATTGAAACAAGCTATCTTAGCGCCTTGTTCAGGGCTGACGCCAATCTCAGGATTTTATTTTGTGCCTTTTAGCCCCTTGGGCCGCTGCCAACATGCCTCGCAGGATGTTGATCTCGGTTTTATCCGGCTGAGCACGGTTAAATAGGCGGCGCATACGACGCATCAGCTTACGGGGATGACTGCTATCTAGAAACCCAATCTCCCCCATGGTCGCTTCAAGATGCTCGAAGAAGGACTCCATCTGGGCAGCATCAGCAGGATCTCGCTCTTCGTTGGTCAAAGAGCCATTCTCAACAGGCTTTGCCATCATCAGTTCATAGCTGATTACCTGCACAGCGGCCCCAAGGTTTAACGAGGAGTATTCAGGATTGCTAGGGATATGAACCAGATAATGGCATTTCTCAAGCTCATCATTGGTCAGTCCCGAGTGCTCACGACCAAAAACCAGGGCCACCTCATGCTGCTCACTCTCTTCTGTTACGCGCGCCGCGCATTCACGCGGATTAACAACCGGCCAAGAGAGGCTACGATCGCGCGCGCTGGTCCCCATCACAAAATGACAGCCCTCAAGAGCTTCATTTAAAGAGTCACACACAACGGCATTCGCCAAAACATCATCCGCACCGGATGCACGCGCGGTCGCTTCCGCACTTGGAAAACCATTTGGCTGAACCAGGTAGAGGCGCCCCAGGCACATGTTTTTCATGGCACGGGCAACCGCGCCAATATTCCCCGGGTGGGATGTATTTACCAGAACAATGCGTATATTCGATTTCATGAAGCGCATTCTAACCGATTCTCTGGTATCCTTGCCCACCTTGAAATTTAAGCAAAACATTCAGATCGAGAAGTCACCTCCATGCATCCAATCATCAATATTGCCACCCGCGCCGCTCGCCAAGCTGGAACCATCATCATGCGAGCCACCGAGCGCATGGAAACCCTGAACATTGAAACCAAATCACAAAACGACTTCGTTAGCGAAGTAGACCGTCAGGCGGAACAGGAAATCATTAAGGCTGTCCGCAAAGCCTTCCCTGATCACGGCATTTTGGCCGAAGAGAGTGGCGAAGAGTCTGGCAACGAATTTCAATGGATTATTGATCCGTTGGATGGCACCACCAACTACCTGCGCCAGTTTCCACAATACTCGGTATCCATCGCAGTTAAATACAGAGGCCGCCTGGAACACGCCGTTGTATTCGATCCACTTAAAGATGAGCTATTTTCTGCTACCCGCGGCTCCGGCGCTCAACTAAATGGTCGTCGCATCCGCGTTAGCCCTGCTCGTGGCCTGGAAGGCGCACTACTGGGTACTGGCTTTCCATTCAAGAGCG
>JBNKYV010000139.1:0-2519 GCA_050301075.1 Gammaproteobacteria bacterium | reverse complement strand
CTGGTACACGCATTTTTCCCAGATCATGCAATAGCGCGCCTGTGCCAATATCCCTGACGGTATCATCGTCGAGCGATTGCGCCTTGGCTAACGCCGTCATCAACACACACACGGCGATAGAGTGCTGATACGTGTATTGGTCGCGCTGCTTGATGCGACTTAGATGAATCAGCGCATCTTTGTTGCGGGACACCGAGCCAATGATCTTATCTACCAACTCTGCCACTTGATCGGTATCGATCGACTGACCGGTACGTGCCAGCTCCATCAGGTTACGCACTTGCAGCTGCGTCTCACGCAGAATCTGGCGTGCATGATAAACCTCGTGCTCATAGCTAACACGCTTAGCAATGCCCGGCTGCTCAATAATAATCGGACGACTGGTTGTTTCAGGGGCAAACTCTGTTTTTGGCGCAGGCACCACTACGACAGGGAGCGCCTCTTCAGGCAGATCGATACCCTTGTCAGTATCGATATACACATCCTTGATGCCTGCTTCGAGAATCTTGCCGATGGTGCGCGCATCTTTGATAGCGAAGCTATTAGAGAGAAAAGGGTGGTTGATCCACGACGTATCTAGGTCGTGGATGTACATGCCAACCATTAGGCGGTTGCTGGCTAGCTTTCTAATCAATACGTCATCCTCCGATAACGCTTGTTCATTTTTCTTAAGTATATTCCTTAGCTTAGAAGTTGTATTACAAAATTACAATTTACAGACAATCTAAAGCGATAGGCCACAGGCGCTGGCGGCTCTGATCATAGGCCTGCCACATCTGGGCGATGGTTTGCCCGGTTGTGGGGTGTTGTACCTCTGGTGCAAGTTCCGAGAGTGGCAACAAGACGAAGGCGTTATGACAAATCTCATCGCGCGGAATATTGAGTCCATTTTCGTTAAAAATGAGGTCATCGTAGAGCAACAGGTCCAGATCGATAGTGCGCGAACTGAATTGGGGGCCACTGCGATCACGGGCATGAGTATCTTCCACATAGCGCAAATTTTTCGCTACGGTCACCACATCGTCATCGGTATCAAAAGCGAGCACGAAGTTATAGAAATTATCCCCATCAAACCCTACGGCTTCACTTTCGTACACCGTTGAGAATGTCAGCTCGGGGTAGAAACCACGCAAGGCCTGCATGGCAGAACAGATGTTCACGGCGGGCTCAATATTACTGCCTACGCTCACAAATACTCGAGGCATAGTTAGACGCGCTCTCCTCTTTCAATGATGACCCCCACATCTGATGCGTAACGCACCGCGCCCTTTTTATTCAAACTTAGGCGCACCCACGGCACCTGAAATTCATTCAGAATCACTTCCGCCACACGCTCTGCCAGTGTTTCCACCAGCTCAAAATCACTGGCCTCAACAAATTCAATGACACGTTTGGCCACTGATTTATAATCCAGGGTATCGTCGATATTGTCGCTGGCAGCCGCCTTGCGAATGTCAGTTCCCATCTCCAGATCGAAGATAACCTTTTGTTTGATCTCGCGTTCCCAGTCATACACCCCAATCACCGTCTCTACGGTGAGGTCACGCAAATAAATAATGTCCATCGCTGTCTCTTGATCGTCCTATGGCCATACACTCGGCAAAAACAGGCATTCCAACCCGTTTTGCCGTATGATTACGGCCGATTTTACTTTGATTAGCTGAATATTATGCTTGATATTGCTTTAGTTGTGTTCGCCTATTTAATGGGCTCTATCTCTGCGGCCATTATCACCTGCAAAGCTATGGGTCTGCCTGACCCCCGCTCACAGGGCTCAAAAAACCCGGGCGCAACCAATGTAAAACGCATTGGCGGCACCAAAGCCGCTGCGATCACGCTGTTTGGCGACATGCTAAAAGGATTGATTCCAGTCTTGATTGCGCGCGCACTAGGAGCCGATGAGCCACTGCTGGCGGCTGTTGCCATGGCAGCATTTCTGGGCCATCTCTACCCTGTGTTTTTTGCGTTTCAAGGCGGCAAAGGCGTTGCAACAGCCTTGGGCGTACTGCTGGGACTCTCTTGGCCGGTAGCACTTGCCGTACTGGCAGCCTGGCTGCTGGTGGCCAAAGTGTTCAAGATCTCTTCGCTGGCAGCACTCACGGCCTCATTACTGGCACCGGTATTTATGTGGTTCTTTGAACCCAACAACAATGCCTATTTGAGCATGTCAGTTGTACTATCTGTACTCCTGATTTGGCGCCACCGCTCAAACATTCAACGTCTGATTCGCGGGGAAGAGAGTTAAGCGGATTCAACCGCCAGATAACCCTCGCCCATCGCCACAATGCGTACACGGCTGCCTTCCGGGCAGTCGTTACCTTCGATACGCCACACTACGCCATCGATATTAATGCTGCTACGGCCGCGCTCGATAGGGTTTACCAACTTAAATTCACGACCAACATAACGCTGGTTTTCAACGATATCTTTGAGCTGTGCACTTTGTTGCACGCGCGTTTGCAGAAACGAGCGCGTCACCCACATCAAACCGGCAGAGAGCACCGCAAAAAAGAGAACCT
>JBNKYV010000138.1:0-3569 GCA_050301075.1 Gammaproteobacteria bacterium | reverse complement strand
CTGCGGTTAGAATATAAAATCAGCAGTAGCAATAAACGGAACGCAACAGGAGTGACCATGGAACCTCGACACGACTTGGCAGCGTCTCAGCCCACACTTCTGACCATTGGCCATAGCAACAGAACACTAGACGAGCTCCTTACCATCCTGGCATACCATAAAGTAACTCAGCTGCTGGATGTGCGCAGCCATCCGCAGTCGCGTCGCTACCCATCATTTAACCGCAACACCTTAAGCCTGGCCCTGGAAGAGGAGCGCATCGCCTATGCGTGGCTAGGAAAAGAGCTCGGAGGAATGCGACGCCCTCATGGTGACTCTCGCCATACAGCGCTCACCTCAAGCAATTTCCAAGGCTATGCCGACCACATGGAAGGACAACTGTTTCAAAAGGGCATAAACACCTTATCGGGCTTATGCAAAAAACAACGCGTAGCCATCATGTGCGCAGAGCGCGTACCCAATCAATGCCATCGCAACTTGATTGCGGACTACCTGACCATTCACGGCTGGAACGTTATCCACCTTCTGGACAAACACACAACCGAGGCACATGATCTCAATCCACTGGCGCGAGTTGAAAACGGAACACTGATATACGATAAACTCAACCAGCACCAACTGGATCTAAAACTTTAATTGAGAGACCAACATGCCCAATGTTCTTGTACTACTCGCACAAGGCTGCGAGGAGCTGGAAGCCGTCACGATCATCGACCTACTACGTCGCGCACAAGTTAACGTAACCGCAGCAGGCTTAGAAACAACCATCACACCTATCAAAGCCAGCCGTGGCACAACACTACTACCAGATACAACACTGGATGAGACTCTCAAACAAGATTACGACATGGTCGTACTACCTGGCGGGCTTCCCGGCGCTGATCACCTTAACAACGACACGCGCGTAGTTAGCCTCATTACAAAAATGGCAGCAGAAGACAAATACACATGCGCCATCTGCGCAGCACCACGCGTACTCGCCAAAGCAGGTGTGCTGGAAGGGAAAAACGCGACCAGCTATCCCGGTACACTCGACAAAATGGATATTGCCGGCATGACATACACTGGCGCAGACGTCACCGTCGATGGAAAAATCATCACCGGTCGCGGCCCCGGCCCTGCAATGGATTTTGCTCTAACACTGATTGAGGCACTGCTCGGCACCGAGGCACGCCAACAAACTGAAAAGCCGTTGCTGCGCTAAACGACACAAAGCTTGGCTATATAAATCATGGCAGTGCTAAACTTAGCCAACAGTTTGTTTTTATTTCGGAGACTAGATTCATGAAACGCCTTCAGGCACTTGGCGTATGCGCCGCTTTGCTTACCACATCATCTTGCGTGCTAGCTGAAGATGAGTGGAAATTCCTGCAAGGCAAAGAAGAGGGCTTTGATAGCAAGCCGACCTTCTCCGTGATGATCGGCCGCCTTTCACCGGACATTGATGGCGCGAGCAGTGACTCTTTAGCTGGCCTGGAACTCTCTGGTAATTGCCCGCTGATGCAACCACCAACCAACAAGATTCGTCAGCAGGTGAGCCTGATTAGCTTTGACAATGACAATCTTGAGATCACCTCTTTTGAACTCAACCCTCACTACGTGATTGAGGCGTCGCCACACTTTGGCTATGGCTTTGGACCTGGCATTGGCTACCTGCAAGCTGAAACGCCAACCGACAAAGAGAGCATGTTTTCACTACAAGTCGGTGCTAGCCTGCACTATACGCCGATGGATTTCATGTACCTGGGCATGGAGGCACGTTATCAATTTACGGAACGCGAATCTTTTGCCGGGCAAAACGGCGTGAACAACTTTCGTTTCGCACTCAAAGCCGGGGTTAATTTCTAACCCCGCTTATTCACATACGGTCTGGATGATTCACGTAGCGGATCAAACAGATACTCCAGGCCGTTTACTTTAATTTCGTGAACTATCGACAGTAGCCGCCCCAACTCTCCTTTGGGGAACCCTTTCTTCGCAAACCACACTACGTAAGGCTCCGGCAGATCGATCAAAAGGCGATCGGCATATTTACCAAACGGCATGCGATAACGGGCCAGCTTTAATAACAGCTCCGGATCCCCCAAGGCGCTTTCTATTGAGTCAGACATACGGTTACACAACAAATAAAAGATTATTCTACGCCACTCATCCGCTTTACATAAGCGCGCTTTCTATACACCGGCGCATCCGCTATAGTGCCCACAGAAACATTTACACAGGACCTACCCGTGACTCATAGCGCACTCTCTGATGAAGAACTAATCAAACTTGATGAACTACTCAGCGCATCGGAAGATGAAGCGCTGGGCATTGATGAAGCACACGGCTACCTCAGCGCGCTGATTGTACGCGACATGCAGATTGACCAAGCAGAGTGGCTGGAGCAAATCATCGAAGAACACGACAAGCATCCTGAAACCATAGGTCTGCTTATTCGTCTGCACGAAGAGATCAAGACTTCACTACAAAACAGCGCTCGCTTTGAACCCATGATTATCGAAGAAGAAATTGATGGTGAAATATGTGAAGCCTATGAGGGCTGGTGCTTTGGCTTTATGCTTGGCGTTACACAACACCAAACACTCTGGGATGAGCTGCCCAGCAACAAAGAAGAGTTGCTGGCCCCGATAGCCCAACTGGCACTGCTTTATTCAGAGGAAGAGATTGATCTAAGTGAAGACGAATACGAAGACTGCGTTGAACTTATCCCGGGCGCTGTCAGCTCACTTTACGAACACTGGCATCAATAGCTGATCAGTTTTCCGCTAGCCACTGCTTTAAACACGTCACAGATGCACCCCACACCATTAGGTTGTCGTGCGTCTCTTCACGCTTGGTTTGCGAATTCACCGAAAAAAATCCCTGCGTTTGCTGTGCAGCCTCGTCTCTCGCCTGGAATAGTCCGCGCAGATCGATATACGCTGCCTGATGGCGACTTTTGAAACCATCATCTATCGCATCTGCCAGCATATGCGCACTAGGAATACGGCGCTTGACGAAAGATTCACACGCCATGGTGAGTTCCAAACAGGCACGCCGCGATTGCTTGCTGAGAATCGACTGCTGCGCTTGAATCAGAAACAAATCCGCTAGTTCATCGCTAAAATTCTCTGCAATGTAATCCTGCATCGGCCCCAACTGGCCATCCTCAGAGTATTGAATATCAAAACGCGCCTGCTGACTTAAATCGATGGCGCCTTTGCCTCTGCCATCTTCACCATAATCCTCCTTGAAGCGCTCAATCGCTGAAAACAAAGAACTCCAAAGGCGGTAACGCAGAAAAGTAGCCAGACGATTAGCAGCATCAATTGCCGCCTGCTGATACTCCGGCAACAACTCATCCCCAAAGTAATCATCGTGGTTTTCAATATCTTCCGGCAAGTCTGCGTGACGAGAAATGGTTACGGACATCTCGTTCATGGCGTAATACCAACGCCCTTCATTGCTCTTACGCACACGTCCTAGCCTGGGATTTAAAGTCAGCTGAACTTCGGCATCAAACTCTTCGAGATTCACACCAATCGAGATGGGCTCACCCGGCTCACCCTCCACCAACAAAGCCTCGG
>JBNKYV010000137.1:0-2667 GCA_050301075.1 Gammaproteobacteria bacterium | reverse complement strand
CGGATCGTTCTTTCCCGAAGAGATGTTAACGGCGTACTCATACGCCAGCGCGAAATGCTCATCATAATCGCCGGCATCAAACTTGGTCATGTCATCAATTTTGATTCCACGATCCATCAGGTGGTCAATCATGGCGGTCTTCACGGCTGGCGTGAAACGCGAAGCATCTATCTCACCTTTGGCGATATAAGCTTCTAACAGAGCGGGTAATTGCCCTTTCTTGTTAATTGCATCAATTATCTTGAGGACCGCTGCTTCCAACGCGCCGGATTGAAGCGATATGTTGTTTTGTGGCATCGTCAAATTCCTTTTTGTTGATTACAGACCGGCACGAACCTGATTGGCGATCAGGTCACGCATGATTGAGTTATCTTCAGAAAATTGAATGCGGTTTTTAGCACCGACAAGATCAACTACCGCGCGCACAAAGATATCGATAGGGCCATCTTTGCTTTCCAATTCAAATAGCACGGCATCGACAAAACCGGCATCATCTTTTACCTCCTCATCGGGAGTATCCTCATCCAGCAAAGAGCTAAGAATGGCTGCGTAGCAGCGTGACAAAATCATCTTTTTGTTTTCGCTGATGCGTGCACGGTTAATACGTTTAACCACACGATCCAACTCGGTTGCCCAGCCTTTGCTGGTGATGAGTGCTTTTAGTTCATCTTCGTTTGCTGCGAATGTCTCTTTCACTACTTCCAGCGCTTTAACAGCGATAGGATCAAGATTCGTTACACGCTCTCTGATCTTAAACAGGCCATATTCGGAGCTGGTACGCTGGCTCTCAAGCACGCGGTCCCAACGATCACCTAAGTCTTTGAAGTCTAATCTGGTACCAATGATCGGTGACAACACGATATTGTTACCAATGGCAGAGGTGGTTTTACCTGTTGATGAAACCTTCTCTTTAGTTCCACTTGCACCGGCTTTATCTTCTATCAACTTAGTAGACATTTACATTTCTCCATTAACTTAACTTGTGATCGAGATAGCGCATGGCATCAGCTACATTTATCCGCCCGTACCCCGCCTTTCTGTGCTTAAAGTTACGATCCAGCTTGTCACTACTGTGTTTTAAAACATGTTTCACCTGACTGTCAGACAAACGACGTCCGCGGCCACGCGCATACGATTTAAGAAGTGCAACCGCACCGGTTACAAACGGTGCAGCATGAGAGGTGCCTGTTGAAAAGGCATAACCGTTATCAAGCGAAGTGCTATAAACATCCACACCCGGTGCAACAAACGAAACCTGCTCACCAAAAGTAGAAAACTCTGCTACTTCGCCACGTTCATCCACCGCGCCAACGGTTATCACGCTTTCAAATGCGCCCGGGTAATACATCTCTTGTTGGCCATCATTACCGGCGGCCGCAACAATGGTGACGCCTTTACGCTTGGCGTAATCAACCACCTCTTTATGAGGCAAACCACCACCGGTGTGCTTAATGCCAAGAGACATATTGATGACATCAGCGCCGTTATCAACGGCAAACTTAACCCCAGCATTGATGTTCTCTATAAGGCCCGCCCCTACGCGGCGTCCATTTCGCTCCATTGCCGCCAGCACTCGTACGGGCAACAACTTGCATTTAGGGGCAACACCTTTAGGCATATTGATACCTCTGCCTACCGCTATCCCTGCGACATGGGTTCCATGCCCCACTTCGTCATCAGCGATACGATCTGCATCCAGATAATCGCCAATAAACTCTTCTGCGCCACCGATGATATTGACGAAGTCAAAACCATTGAGCATTTGATTCTTAAGCTCTGGATGCTCTAACTCTACGCCGGTATCCAATACTGCAACGATGATGTTGTCATCACCTTTTGTATACGCATGAGCTTCATCCAGGAAGATCGCCTCACGTGAGGCCCTATCGGTACGCACCCCCATGGCATGGGCAGGCTCCAGCTCCATCTGGCCAATGCCACCCGGTGCTGCATCTTCAACGATGGGTAATAAACGTAAGTCTTGTATAAGCTGCGGGGGGATGCTGCTGTTACGCGTTAATACAAGCCGATACACGCGATTGAGTCCGGTTTCAATTTCATCAGCAGACCACTGACCAGAAGCGGGTTGATACTCGCGTGTTGCGAGAAACGGAACGCTATACCGTTGAAACACGTTATCAACAGATGAGGTCAAATTTTCACGTTCGAGACGGCGGTCAGACAATAGCGACTGCCAATGAGGAATATCCCCAAGCGGCATTGCTTCTCTAAGTTTGACTCTTATGTGCGGCTTCATTTATCGAGTTATATTTTTTCTGTAGTTATTAAATTTATGCTGCAACCCTACGCACCGTTGCGTACCCATTCACAAAAACAGATGTAATGTTTGTTTTTGTGACCCCTTACAACTTTCAATTTCTAAATAACTAACAAATCTGCTGGCGCACTCGATGCTTGCAGATAGAGTTGATGAACTTAGCAAGCGACATGCCACAAAAAAATAATGTTAAATAACGGGCCTATAGCGCCCGATAACAGTGGAGATTAAGCAGATACCGTATATAGGGTAAGGGCCTCAAATAGTGGGTCGTCCGACACCCATCCTGACGCATCGATTTATCCTGATTATTCAGTTAAATCATTAAGTAACTGCATACACATCAAACAGACCCACCACCGGGTATTTAAACACCCACCTATACATAT
>JBNKYV010000136.1:0-19793 GCA_050301075.1 Gammaproteobacteria bacterium | reverse complement strand
CGTCTACACCAATACAGGCGATGCGACTGAAGCGAAAAAAGAGCCTAGAGTGACATTTGCATCGCGCAGAGTGTGGCCAGATTAAGTGTGTTGTGAGTGCGTTTACGCAAGCATAAATGCCAACGTGGCACCAATAAACATCAACAATCCCAGCGCAAATATCATCCAGTCACCTTGTGTGGCGGGTTCTAGGGTTGCATCTGTCGGTGATTCAGGGTTGTAGAACACCTGTACTTTTTTACCGCTAGGATACTTTTTGATATAGGCTTGGTTAAACTCCGGCATTGGGTTTGTGCCTTCTGGAAACTCAAACACCTTTTCAAGCTGTTGCCCATTAACGGTATAACGAAATTCGATGTGAGGCAGAAGATCATCCAGTTCAGATGTTGACTCGCTGCGGGTGACAACACCTTCAACCGTGGGCCACTGTTTTTTACGTTGCGACTGTTGCATAACCCGCCAGCCCCAAGCGCTAACGATGAGTCCGCCGAGTGCTACTAAACCGATGATGATTGGGTAATAATTCATAAAAACTTCTTCAAACCTAAGAAAATTGTTTTAACAGTTCTTAAATAGAGAGTTACAACCGGCTTTGATTTTTTCTTCTGCCAGTTTACGTTGTTCCAGCAGCTTTTGGTGATCAGGTACGTGTTTTAAACCTTTTTCCACCCACACGTTTACATCCTCCCAGTCTTTTGCGTCGATCTCGCGTTGGGCGAGCGAGACATAGCCATCGGCTATTTTTTTACCCAGGGCTTTTAAACCGGGATTAGTGGGGTCTAGCTTTTTAATTTCAGCCCACATTTTGTCGGCACCGTTAGCGCGGTCACGGTCGAGATAAATTTGCGCTTTAGCGAATAGCTCTTTAACCTTTTTGGCATATTTTTGAGAGCGCTTTTGGTCGCGCTCTTTTATCTGTAGGTCTCGGTGAAGTTGAGAGAGTTGTGGGTAATTTGAGTCTGCACTTTGTAGCTCTGCAACGGTTGTCTTAGCGAGTGTTAAATTACCGGTGTTAATGGCAGCAGTGGCTTTGTTGTGTAATGCTTGCTTAACGTTTTCAATGCCTGCCAGTGATTGAGCGTCATTGGGTTTTAAACGTAATGCCTGATTGTAATAGTGCCAGGCATTTTTAGAGGCGGGTGAAACCAAATTTCCGTTATCCAAGGCGTTGTTGCCTGCGTTTAAATATTCCTGAAATTTGCGATTGCGGTTGAGTCGACTCTCTTTGGCATCTATCTGTTGTTGTAGTGTGGCAACTTTGTTTGCAGTATTTCTGTCATTTAACAGTGTGGCGATACTGCTGGCTTGATCGAGCGTTTGGTTTGCATTGCTTAGCTCGTTGCTATCAATCGCTTGTTGTGTACGGTTGATAAGATCTGTCGATGCCGCAGTTAATGTTTGTTTGATGGCTATCTGTTGTTCAGGCGTGAATTGATTGATATTGCTTTGTTGGTATGTATCCAATGCGTTATCTACATTTCCTTTTGCCAGCTGTTTTTCAATGTCTGTTCTGATTTGGTCTGCCAACTGTTGTTGCTGTTGGTAGGCATTGGACAACGATATTTGTAGTTCGCTGTAGGCAATGGGATCAAATGAGAGTGTTCGCATCTGAGTGATTAGCTCTGCGGTTTCTGATAATTCTCCCTGTGTCAGATGTTCTTGCCCTTGTTCTAACACCTGTTGAGTGACTTGTTGAATTCCATTTAACGCAACGGGATCTTCCGGTGATAGCGCCATAATGCCAAGAAAGTGTTCATATGCATTGTTGCCGGCAGGAGAGATGAGTCTCTCTTCCTGTAGCGCTTTATCTGCCGCTGAGAGCAGTTGTGACAAACGCGCCTGTTCTGCAGGTGATAACTGTTTGGGGCCTATGGTTGAGCCAAGGAATAGCCATCCTGCTAATGCGAGCGCAGTGATGATCAAGCCAACAGCTGCATAGCGAATGGCGGGTGATTTGGGGGGCGACTGGTCTTGGGTATATGTAACGGCTCCGCTGCCTGTTATGGGGGCACTAGCCGTTGTTGTTACGGCAGAACTCATCATGGGTGGAGGCGTGGCGGGGCGTGGAGGTGCTGATTGCATCACTGTTTTTGCCGCTTCGGCTCTATCTGCCACCAATAGTGTCGTGAATTCGGTATAGCTCTTTGTGTCGACGTTTTGCAGGGCTTGGGTAAATGCGTTAATAAACGTTTGGCCATTGGGAAAACGTTGTTCGGGCTCTTTAGCCAGTGCGGTGTTAAAGAAGTCCTGCATTGGGGCCAGCGCTCCGGGGAGCGTGGGGATAGGATCTCTAACATGTTTGATGGCAAGGCTGATAGAAGAGTCTGCCTGATAGGGCAGGTGGCCGGTAATGAACTGGTATGCGATGACGGCCACTGAGTAGAGATCTGAGCGACTGTCTAATGTAAAGCCCTGGGCTTGTTCCGGGCTCATATAAGAAGGGGTGCCGATAACGGTACCCGTCATCGTCATGTGGGTATTCGAATGTATGGCGCGGGCGATGCCAAAATCGGATAAGGCCAGGCTGCCATTGTCACGGAAGAGGATGTTGGCCGGTTTGATATCGCGGTGAATGTATCCCTTCTGGTGTGCGTAATCCAGTGCATCACATAACTGGGCAAAGATGTTGATGGCAGCGTCTTTGCTGGGTTCTTGTTGTAGTGTACGAGTAAGATCACCACCAGTTACCAGTTCCATGGCAATAAACAGGTGATCGTTGGAGCTATCAACGTCGTAAATTTGGGCAATATTCGGGTGATTCAGTTGGGCGGCGATGCGTGCTTCGCGCATGAAACGCTCGGCAAAATCGGGATCATCACTATAGTGGCGTAGCATGACTTTGATGGCGACATCGCGATCCAGCCGCAAATGTCTGGCACGGTAGACCTCTGCCATGCCACCACGGCCAATGCGTTCTCCGATCTCGTAACCCTCTATAGTGATATCCATGCCGTTGGTTCTTATTCCAGTGCTATGTTGGGTGGTCTACTTGCCGATTTGTGAAATTAAGGAGGCCCTGAATGCCCAAAACCCATTCAGAGGTTCTTTGAATAGTAGCAAATCTACCTAGTCGACAACATCAACTGTAAAAGATATGTGGATTTTTGATTTTGGGTATCTGCTATTGGTTGTAGAGTTCGGTATGTGTGCTATATCCTTAAATCAGCTTTTAATCATAAAGAGGCGGGAGAATGGTCAAAAGAGTTTTGGGGGCATGCATAGCCCTAGGGTTGTTGGTGTCAGGTCAGTTTGTTCACGCTGCGGAAGTGAAGCTTGGCTTTGTGAATTTAGCTAAGTTGATGTCCGACTCTCCTTTGGTACAAGAGGTGACGGAATCGTTGCGTGAGGAGTTTCGCCTGCGTAGTGATGATCTGTTGGCGACCAAGAATAAGCTTGAAAAAGATCGGGAGGCCTTTGTCAGAGAGAGCGCATTGATGACAGAGGAGCAGCGCCAACATGCCGAGAGGGTGCTACTCATTCGTCAGCGAGAGTTGAGACTGGATGAGATCGAGTTCAAAGAAGAGGTTGCTATTCGTCGCACCAGCGAAATGGAAAAAGTTAAATCTGTCGTCAGCGGTACGGTTCGTGAATATGGCAAGAAAAACGGTTACTTTTTGATCTTTTTTGATGGTGTTGCCTACGCGGATGAAGTCGCTGACATTACCGACTCTGTGATTGCGGAACTTGGAAGCTCAAAATAATTCTGCTAATTGAATAGATCGGGGAGAAGGTTTGGCACTACCCCCGGTCGTGATGGTAGCGCTCAACAAATCGCTTTAGGATTTCGTGAGCATAAGGTGTAGGCTTCTCGCTGACTCGCTTCTTCAATTCGTCTGCTTCATGCGGCTGGAAATAGCCGTGGTTTTTATAGATCTCGATGCGTAAGCAGAACTCCTCTGCATCGCCTTCCGGATGAAACTGTGTTGCGTATACATTCTCACCAACACGGAACATCTGTACCGGGCAGTTATCTCCGGTGACAAGCAATGTTGCTCCCTTAGGTGTATTGTCTGCCGCCTCTTTATGGCCGAGCAGGGCCTCAAACTGATTTGGAAAGCCTGCGAGCAGTTTGTCTTGTTTGCCTTCTTCGGTGATCGTCATGGTCGCGCAGCCCACTGCTTCACCATATTGGGTGGAAATACGTGTGCCTAGGTAGTTACCTAGCAGACCATTGCCAGAACAGGCGCCGAGGAAGGGGATGTCTTCTTTAACCACTTGGTTGAGCAGTCTGTTGAAGTCGGCTTCGATTTTTTTCTGAATGGCTGATTTTTTTTCTTCCGGCGTGCTGATGTCGAATGGACTGCCACCGACAATAATGGCGGAGTAGTCATTTGCATTCAGATTATCGGGAATCCCATTTTTTTCGATGCGTATTCTGTGGGTATCGTCCGCCTGCAATTGGCCATGTTTAAGGATGCAGGCATATTCGCTGTCTGAGGTAGCATCTTCTGGGCGTAATTGTAGGACTAATATTGATTTACGAATGGTCATGAATGAGTTTGTTAAGCGCCGTTGATTCCTGCTTATGATTCTTGGCTTGAAGCGCAGTTTACGCACAGATCGGCAAATGGAATCGCTTCAAGTCTTTGTGGGGCAATATCTTCACCACAGCCACTGCACGTACCATAATTTCCGCTTTCGATGCGCGCGATTGCCTTGTTGACGGCTTTCAACTCATTGATGATGGAGGCATCGAGTGCGTCCAATACATCATCATTTTCCATTTCCACTGCACGTTCGCCCGAGTCGGCATCAAGCGGGCCATCCACATGACGACGATCATGCTCAATTTGAGACAGGCGTTGAGTGAGTTCATCGCGCATAGTGATGAGTTTTGTTTGGATATCTTTATGTTTTGTTTCCACTCGTCAGATTCTCCTGTGAGACGATGCATTTGCACGCACCATAGAGATAGCATAAATAATTGAAATGGCTTTCAACACGCTCTAGCCAATATTGGCTGAATTAGTACTTTAATTGTTATGTGTGTATGTTTTAATGATAGCCACTTTTTTGCCCTGGGGTAAGTCTGCTTGTTGGCGGTGCTTAAAAATAAGTTGAAGGGGCAGGCAGCGGGCGGTGTTTTTGTTTTAAATGGCGAATTAATCAGTACAGGGATTTATGCATGAATAACTTTTTGCTTTGGGCCCAGCATTATGGGGGAAGTTGCTCGGATGACACGGAGTTTTGTCAGAGCGATTATTTGACTCAGTTTCCGCAGTATCTGCGGGGTGGTTGCTGCATGACATTATGCTGTAACTGGATTGCCAAAGATGGCGATATGGCCGCTTTTAAGCAGCATATCAATAGTAAAGAGGGCATGGCTCAGGTTAGAGGTTTTCAGGGCATGGCGACAAAAGCAGCAGACCCTGCTTCTAAGATGGGCGGTTATTTTGTCGGCTATGTGAGTGAAGTGCTCAAAATTTATAAAGCCTCTTTCAAAGGCGAAATTGCGATGGGTGATTCTCGCTCTTCCTCTTCAATCTCTGAACTTTGCCGTTTTGTGCGAGCAAAAGATGCTTACTACCAATATCACTTTAAATCAGGTACGGATAGTAGCGGCCATGCCATTGCATTTAGAAAAAGTGGAGACCAGTTAGCGGTGTTTGATCCCAATTACGGCATGGCGACTTTTACCGGGCGCACAGCCGGTGGGAATTTTAATTTCACCCTGACCAAATTACTTAGAGATTTCTATCCCGGCTTGAATGGTCACTGGGAATGTATGCGCGTGTATCGTGCCTGATTGAAGTGTGTTTTGAGAGGCGGGAGCGGCGCATTCATGCCCGCCTCTTGGTAACTACCACATCAGATCATCAGGGATCTTGTAGTCAGCATACGGATCATCTTCGTCATTACCACTCTCTTCTGTTTGATCACAGAAAATGATGACATTCTCATCGCGCTGATGAATTTTCTCCGCGACTGGCACGGGTACTAGCTCGTAACTATCGTTCAGCTTCGCAATGGCCAGTTTTCCGGCTGAGATATGTTTGTGAAGTTGTTCGGTGATGTAGATACGCTTGATCAGCGTGCCGTCAGTAAAGTTGTAAGCCACTTCACCATCTTTATCTACTACTCGGTTGGTTTCAATCAGCTGTTTGATTTGTGCAGCGATAGCCTTTTTCTCAGCCCCTTCTTTGCGCTGTTGGTTTAGTAGGCGGTCACGCTCAATTTTTTCTGCGTGCGCTTTTTCTGCCAGCTGTTTGGCTTCATCAGCTGGGGTGTTGCTGCCTTTTTTTGATTTCTGTTTTTTGCTTTTGTATTGCTCGCGCTTGGCCTTATTGGCTTTGTTTTTATCTACTAGGCCGGATTTTTGTAATTGATCAAACAGTGAATTGCTCATGGTGTGTTCTATATCTATTTCTTGGGTGATTATTATAACTGGCAACGAGTGGTTGCCCTTGCCTAATAAAAATAAGGTGAATTAGCAGCGTGCTTTATGGACACTCGATTACTTGAAAGCCCTCTCCAAATTCTGCGTGAAGGTCTGATACTGCCGCAAACCCGATGTTTTTCGCATCTGGAATATTTTGAGAGTTAATTGCATGGAGGTTTATTTGTCCAGTACCGCCTCCACAAACAGCGGGGTACATTATTCCTGTTAAGTCACCGCAATGTGAAGAAATAACATCAATCCCTTTGTCGGTTAATCTTTTGGCAGTGGTTTCCGGTGCATCACTTCCAGATTCACATTGTTTCGATCCATTCGATGTATAAACTAGCGCATGCCCCTCTTCTAATTTGGGGGGATCTAATAACTTGCGTTGTGGTTTTGAAGCGCTATTTGTTGGAATATCTGTTGTTGATGTAGCGTTGTCTCCACATCCCCACAGCGATATTCCCAAAATCATCACAGACAGTAGTTTTAGATGCATTTATTTACGCCTTCAAATTGTGATTATACAAATGTTAGATGAATAAAATTCTGTAAGTTCACATTCGTTTGACTAGGTAGCCATAGGTTACAGATTTTGGCGGAATTGTCACCCAGTATGGGAGAACTATTGAGCTGCTTGCTGCTGGTGTGGGGGTTTAAATAGGGTATAAGCCAGCCAGGAACAGGTCAGGGTGATTAGGCTCAGGGAAATGGCGGGGGCGATTAATGCGGTGTCTGTGTCCGCCCAGCCGAGACTATATAGCCCCCAGACTGCGTATAGACACCCGAGCAAAGTAACTGCAGTGATGCAATACACGCTCATGGCGGCCCATGCCTGAGTTTTGGCGACACCCCACGCGGTAACCAGAGGGATGATAGCCCAGCTCCAATAGATCCAGTGACTGCTTTGCGAGGCGATACAAAGCCAGTAGATGCCATAGGCACCTAGCGCAAACATGATCAGAGCTTTTTTGTTTGTATCAGACACGATCTATTTAGCGGCCGCTATTTCGCTTAGTTGAATTAACCATAGTCGTGATTGATGGGGCGGGCAAGTTGTCGCTGTTTTGGTACAGGTGATGGATACAAAAAAGCCCGGCCTGAAATATCAGGGCGGGCTTATATAGATCGGTTAATGGTTAATTAACCGCCGAACTTCTTATAGGTAATACGCTTGGGCTGGTTAACGGCTTCGTCACCCAGACGGCGTTTCTTGTCTTCTTCGTAGTCGGCAAAGTTACCTTCGAACCACTCGACGTGTGAATCACCTTCGAATGCCAGCATGTGAGTGGCGATACGGTCGAGGAACCAGCGATCATGCGAGATAACCACGGCGCAGCCAGCGAATTCCAACAGAGCCTCTTCCAGTGCACGTAGCGTTTCAACGTCGAGATCATTGGTTGGTTCGTCGAGTAGCAGAACGTTGCCGCCACTTTGCAGCAGCTTGGCAAGGTGTAGGCGGTTGCGTTCACCACCAGAGAGTTCGCCAACACGTTTTTGCTGGTCTGAGCCTTTGAAGTTAAAGCGGCTCAGGTAGGCGCGTGAGTTGATTTGCACGCCGTTAACGGTGATGATCTCTTGACCATCGGAAACCTCTTCCCAAACAGTTTTATTGCCATCCAGCGCATCGCGGCTTTGATCCACGTATGCCAACTGTACGGTCTCACCGATGTTCAGCTCGCCGCTGTCTGGTTTTTCAATGCCCATCAGCATCTTGAACAGCGTTGATTTACCCGCGCCGTTAGGGCCGATAACACCAACAATGCCACCTGGCGGCAGGTTGAAGTTCAGGTTGTCGATCAGCAGACGGTCACCAAAACCTTTGTTCAGGTTAACGGCTTCGATAACGTTATCACCCAGGCGTGGGCCAGGTGGAATGAACAGCTCGTTTGTCTCGTTACGTTTTTCAAAGCTCTGGTTGGCCATTTCTTCGTAACGGGCCAAACGCGCTTTGCTCTTAGAGTGACGGCCTTTGGCGCCACTGCGTACCCATTCCAGCTCGTGTTTCATCGCTTTGATGCGAGCGCTTTCGGTTTTCTCTTCCTGCTCTAAACGAGCCTCTTTCTGCTCCAGCCATGAAGAGTAGTTACCTTCCCAAGGAATACCGTGGCCACGGTCCAGCTCCAGAATCCAGCCGGCAACATTATCGAGGAAGTAACGGTCATGGGTTCCGGCTACCACAGTACCTTCGAATTCACGCAGGAACTGCTCCAGCCATGCAACAGACTCAGCGTCCAGATGGTTGGTTGGCTCGTCGAGTAGCAGCATATCTGGGGCTGACAGGATCAGGCGGCACAGTGCTACGCGGCGGCGTTCACCACCGGAAAGTTTGGTGACATCTGCATCCCAAGGTGGCAGACGCAGCGCGTTGGCAGCTATTTCCAGTTTGCGGTCAATGTTGTGGGCATCTGATGCCTGGATGATGTTTTCCAGTTTTGCCTGTTCAGCTGCCAGGGCATCAAAATCAGCATCCGGCTCGGCATAGGCGGCGTAAACTTCATCTAGACGTTTCTGTGCATCCTTGATTTCCCCCAAGGCTTCTTCGATATTGCCGCGTACATCTTTGGTAGGGTCCAGCTCAGGCTCTTGGGGCAGGTAGCCGATGTTGATGCCTGGTTGTGGACGCGCCTCACCTTCATACTCGGTGTCCACACCGGCCATGATGCGGATAACCGTTGATTTACCCGCACCGTTCAAACCCAGCAGGCCGATCTTTGCGCCAGGGAAAAACGACAGCGAGATATCTTTAATGATTGTACGTTTCGGGGGAACAACTTTGCTCACCCGGTTCATGGTGTAGATGTATTGAGCCATTTATAAATAGTCCATCTGTTTCGAGATGGTCATATTCTAACCGTAAACCGTGGGGTGTGGGGAGGCCTGGTGAGTGTTAACGGGCTCTATTGAATGCGGCTAATATATTTTACTCGCCTGTAAAATTGACCTCGAACGGATTTCCCCATTCATCGAGGTAGACGAAGATAGTCTGTTTCTCGTTTCGCTTCTCTTGCGGATTGTGGATGGAAACCAACCACTCTTTGCCCTCATCGTTCTGGCGTGTGATGGCCTCTACGATCGCCGCATCCATCCAACTCTCTTCGAGCTTGCCAGCGCGTACGGCACGAACGACAACGTGTAGCGAAAACTCCTTGGCCTGATTGACGGAGATGGGAATGCCTAGCTGATAAAACACTGTGCCGTGCTCATGATCACCGTGGCCAAAAGACGGGGTGGAAATGAGAGTGCAGAATATAAGCGCTAAAACCTTTTTCATACGTCAGTCTCTATATTATTTCGTCGTAACGCCGCCTGCGTTGTCTTTTGGGCCGGGTAGATCGTCAAATATATCATTCAGATCAAATTCCGGCATGCCACGGGGGCGCTCTTTTTCATGGGCATGATGGTGCAGATCTTCGCTAAAGCCGAATTCATCTGGATATACGGTATGTGAATATCCATGCAATTGGCCTAAAAAAAGCAGTGCGCCAGAGACACCAACAATGGTATTGGCCAACTGGTTAAGCATGCTTTTTTCGGAATTACCCTTAAACAGGCGAATAATTGCAAGCATGACTACCAGGGCAATGATCTGCCCGATCTCGATGCCGATATTGAACGAAATGATCTGTAATAGCAGATTGTTATGATCCAGCGGTAATTGTTGCAGCCGTGTGGATAGCCCTACACCATGGATCAAACCAATGACCGTGACCATGATCAGCAGGTTAGGCGGCCGACGCTCAAAATGCTTTTCAAAACCGCCCATGTTAACGAACGCGATGTAGACCACACTTAGAGCGATGACGGCGTCGATTAAGAAGTAGTTAACCTGCAAACCCGTGTAGGTGGCGATGATCAGCGTTATGGTATGTCCGATCGTGAAACCGGTGACATATTTGAGAACATCAATAAAACTGGCGAGAAAAAATACCATGCCAAAGATAAATAACAGATGATCATAACCGGTCAGCATATGCGTGGCGCCCAGCCACAGATAGGCCATATTGCCGCCGTCGATAATGGACTGTTTCTCTGCCTCAGACATGCCGTGACCAAAGGCGCTGGATATGCCGCAAAAAAGTATGAACGTTACGATTAAGCTTACCGAATGGCGGTTAATCACCTGCATGTTATCGAATCTCTTGTACAAATAATGACCAATGTGGAGCAGAGTTTATCATTTGTCGCTTTAAGGCTGTATCCGGCGTAAGTGAACTCGCTTGATACAAAATAGTCGTAGACTGGGAACGATAATTGTCAGGGGCAAACAGGGGGTGCAAATGGCATACGCAACTGGGTTTTGGAATTTCATCGCAGAGCGCTACGCGAAAAAGCCGGTGCCGGATGAAGAACTGTATCAAAAAAAGCTGGAGGCAACGCGCCGTTATCTCAAGCCCGATATGGAGGTGTTTGAGTTTGGCTGTGGAACCGGTTCAACTGCAATAATTCATGCCCCTTATGTAAAGCATTATTTGGCGATAGACGTTTCTCCCAAAATGATTGCCATTGCAAATCGTAAGTTGGGTGCTACGGATATCAATAATCTAACGTTTGAGGTTGGAGCGTTGGAAGAGTATCAGTGCGCCAGTGAGTCTTATGATGCAGTGCTTGGCATGAGTATTTTGCATCTGTTGGAAGATCCTGATAAAGCGATCGAGTATGCGCATAAGATGCTCAAGCCAGGCGGTATATTTGTTTCTAGCACCGTTTGCGCCGAGGGTGGCGGTGTGTTGATGAGTGCCATGTTGAGCGTAGTGAATGCACTAAAGCCACTGCCGAGCGTAAAGTGTTTTAGCCCTCAATCCCTTGAGGCGCGGATCAATAAAGTCGGATTTAAAACAGATTTTTGCATCTTGCCACGCGATAGTGATGAAGCCTGTTTCTTGGTTAGCATCAAACAATAGCGAGATGCCCTGCATTTTTTGTTTTTAATGTGTCACATTTTGCTTGTCTGTCTCGTCTACAGATATGAAAGGGAAAACTTTCATTGATATAGATGTGTGAATAATGACAGGAGCAAATAATGGACAATAGACAAAAAAAACTAGCACAGCAGATCGAGCAATTTGAATCACATTACGACTACGATGGTGGCTACATGCGTGATTTGTTGGCAAGCTCGCCAGCGGGGTATGAAAAGTTTGATGCCGTTATGCCGTTGGTTCAGCATCGCGAATTACTGGATGTAGATACTTACTGGGTAGCCAGGTTGGCGGCGATGAAGGTTGGTGATTGTGGGGATTGCCTGCAATTGGTAGTGAAAATGGCCCTGGAGTCGGGTATCAGCAAAACAATTGTTAATGCAGTTCTACATAGCCCTGACAGATTGCCTAAGGCATTACAGGAAGTATATGTTCTTGCAACGGTCGTCGCCGAGAACAAAATGGATGATACGATGGCCAAAAAAATCGAATCGCGTTTTAATACGGGGCAGCGCATTGAGTTGGGGCTATGTATTGCGACTACGCTATTTTTCCCTATTATTCGCCGTGCCGGAGGGTATGCTAATCAATGTCGCATTCTGGATATTGCGGTGTAGTTTCATTGTAACGATATTCAAATGAATCAGTCTTATATCCATACCTTTGAAAGCCATCGCGCTGCGTTAATCGGTCTTGCCTATCGCATGACCGGTTCGCGCAGTGATGCTGAAGATATTGTGGCCGAGGTTTGTATCAAGTGGCTGGATGCCGATCATGCCTCAATTAATAGCGCTTACGCATGGCTAACCAAAGTGACTACACGGATGGCGCTCGATTATCTTAAAAGTGCCAAAGTACAACGCGAGAGCTATATCGGGCCGTGGTTGCCCGAACCGTACGTTGAGGAACGCGAGATTCCGGATAATCAGCACCAGCTGGATCAGTCTCTTTCGTTAGCATTAATGGTTCTGTTAGAGAGCCTTACCCCCAGCGAGCGTGCAGCCTATATCCTTCATGATCTGTTTAATTATAGTTTTGATGAGATTGGCGGCATATTGAATAAGCAGAGCGCCAGTTGCCGAAAACTGGCCAGTAGGGCGCGCGGCAAAATCCAGCAAGAGGTTCCTGAAACCAAAACAACGAAGGACGATATTGTCGAAACGGCAGAGGCGTTTTTCAGCGCTATTAGACAAGGCGAGATGGAAGGACTGTTATCCCTGTTTCGTGATGATGTCAGTTTTCACTCTGATAGCGACGGAAAAGCCGCTGCTGCCAAAATGGTTCTTTACGGCAGTAGCGCTGTTGCGCGTTTTCTAATGAAAGTGCTGAACCCTGTCATCGGGCGGAAGAACAATGTAGATATTGATGTCGAATCAACATGGTTTAACGGCCTGCCGGGCTATTTGATCATAGAAAATGGTAAAGTCATTTCTGCATTTAGTTTTGTGGTGGAAAACGGTTTGATTAGCCAAGTGTTTGTGCACCGTAACCCAGAGAAATTGGCATTGTTGGCTTGAGTTTTAGGTTCTAGATTGCGGTGCGAGGAGTCACTTGAAGTCTGTTAGAATTGCCGTATGACGAAGATTTTGGCAATTTATTTACGACTGCTTTTGCTTGTTTGTTCGGCGACCGTCTCAGTTGCTTATGCCCAAAGCAGTGAACCCTCAAACAATGATAGTTATCCTGAACATTGGCACAGTTTTACCCAGCAAGAGCCGGTGTTCGATGGCACCCTGCACATCGTTGAAACAGGTGTGCAACATAAGGAATCTTTGTTGCTAGTCCACGGGCTAGGTAATAGCGGCCTGAATGATTGGCGCAGTACGATTGCTGTGTTGGAAGAGCACTTTCATGTCATCAGTTTTGATTTGCCCGGCTTTGCCAAGTCGGCAGCAAAGAAGGGACTATTTTCGCCCTCTAATTACAGCCGCCTATTGCATTGGATTACGCTTAACTACGCCAAGAACGAAAAGGTTACTGTTATTGGCCATTCATTGGGCGGCGCGGTGAGCCTGCGTTACGCGCATGATTATCCAAAAGATATAAATAAACTTATCTTGGTCGATGCTGCAGGCATCCTGTATCGAACTATTTTTGCTAAACATATCACTCGTCTCACAAGTCAGTCTGACAGCGGCTTTTTTGATTCAGTCGTTAATCGCGTGACGAGACAAATCGATGCGCTGAGCGAAAGCATTTTATCTACAGCGGATGATGTGCCTGACTTGATGCCGTTGATTCTCCACAACGACTTGGTGAGAGAAGCACTATTAAAAGACAAAAGTGGTGCCAATGCCGCGATGGCGCTTATCTCTGAAGACTTTTCCAAAGCAATCGATGAAGTGGCCATACCAACACATATTATCTGGGGCAGTGACGATGGCGTCGCGCCACTCAGAACAGGAAAGCTGCTGGCTGGCAGAATGCAAAACGCCACGCTATCTGTATTGTCTGGGGTAGGGCATGTGCCGATGAAAGAGTCACCCACTGAGTTCAATCAAATCCTGCTACAGGATTTGTTGCATAACAAACTAGGCGAAACAATTGCTCAGGTTGAACGCAAGAAAACCAGCAAAGACTATCAATGTACTGATAAGTACGGTGTTGTGGTGACGGGGGCGTATCGCTCGATTAACCTGAAAGGGTGTAATCACGCCACGCTTAAAGATGTCTATGCACAGAGTCTGACGATGGAATCCTCAAAGGCCATATTGGAAAACGTAGTGATTGAGAGTCCAGATGTAGCTATACAAACCTCAGATTCGGTGATTGAGGGCACGCTGGTTGCGTTAGTCGCACCGTTACCCATCAAAGCTGCGCAAAGCCGTATCGATCTGGCTGGCACTTCCCTGATTACGCCCGGGAATAAGGCAATGGAGTTGGATATGTCCAAGGTCTATTTCTCGGTAAGTGACATCACCAAAAGCAAGTTAAAACAGTACATGCATGATATTGTGAGTAACCCATAATTCACCTTGATATTGAGTGGGTATTGGGCGCATATCTGTATAAATAATAGCGTGTATGTATATATTTATTCGCTTATTCGCTTTGCCTGGCTCATAATGCCGTACTATTCCCCTCGAGTATGTTGAGAACGTTATGAGCAATTGCAAGATTCACCTGTCAAACCTTGATAAAAAAGTAACCCCTGAGCTGTTAAAAGAGATTTTTTCCCAATACGGTGAGGTGACTGAAATCGCTTTACCCATGGATGTCATGACGGCGCAGCACAAAGGCTTCGCATATATCACATTTATCGAAGAGGCGGCCGCCCAGCAGGCGCTGGCGCAAGATGGCGCATCCCTGGAGGGGCAAACCATCAGCGTGCAAATGGCTGAATAAAGCTGCGGTAGCGGAAATTTATGACAAATAACGACATTCTTAAAAAATTGCGTATTGCCCTGGACCTGAAAGAGATCGACATGATCGAGATCTTTGAGTTCGCTGGTTATGAAATCAATAAATCTGAGTTGTCCGGCCTTTTTCGTAAAGAGGGACATAAGAACTACAGATCCTGCAGCGATGAGCTATTAACGCTCTTTCTTGATGGCTACATTATCTACAAGCGTGGCCCAAAAGACGAATAAGCACCAATGGGCTGTAGTCTGTTGGTCGGGAGATTCAGATGACGCATAACGATATTCTGCGTCGCATTCGTTATGTGTTTGACTTCAGTGATGACAAGATGATTGCGCTGTTTGCTTTGGCAGACAGCGAAGTCACGCGCGAGCAGGTGAGTGCCTGGCTGAAAAAGGAAGAGGATGACGGATTTCAAAAACTGAGTGCCGTCCAACTCGCGACCTTTTTAGATGGCCTGATTGCCGACAAGCGCGGCAAACGGGAAGGTGAGCAACGCCCACCGGAAAAACAGCTGACAAACAACCTGATCTTTAAAAAACTCAGAATCGCCCTTAACCTGACAGACGAAGATATTTTGGCTGTATTGGAACGTGCTGATATCAGCTTAAGCAAACACGAGCTTAGTGCGTTGTTTCGCAAGCCCGGTCATAAAAACTATCGTGAATGTAAAGATCAGGTGTTGCGCAATTTTCTTAAAGGGCTGCAGCAACAATATCGGCCAGCCAAGCCTGCCCCCAGTCCTTGGGATTTGACAAAGCGTAAATAAACACTTCTCTAGTGAGAAAAAGGCCGCTTTATAAAAAGGCGGCCTAATATGTGTTTCGACGATACTGTTATTGCCTTTATCTGTTTAGTCGTTGGGATTACCAGCCAGGGCTTTCAGGTGCCGTAAATGTACTTTGGTATTCCAGTGTTATATTTTTTGTTGATAGATTGTGCGCTTTAAAGGTGATGGGAGTTGTACGATGAGCAATAGCTTCCCTTGGGACGCGCACAGCTATGTTGGTTGTTGCCATCCTGCCAGATTTAACTCGTAATTTATTTTCACTGTCTTTAAATAATCGATTTTTATTGTCTGATACCGAGATGCGGTATGTATGGTCTTCGTCTGTTTTATTGAATATGCGTATTTGGTAAATATTCTGCACGCTGTTATCACTCATGATGGTGTACATGGGTTGCCGTGATGCAGCCACACTCATTTCTGCAGGTGACATGTTATTTAGTCCATACGCTGTCGCAAAGACAGAAATTATGATTAAACCTAGCGCCAGCACCACTTGTGGACGTTTCCATATTCTCTTTTCTTTTAAGTTTTCTAATTGGTTTAGCGACGCGTAGCGAATCAAGCCAGTAGGGCGATTAAGTTTCTTCATTACCATGTCGCAGGCATCTATACATAGTCCACATGTAATGCAGCCTACCTGTTGCCCCTCGCGTATATCCACGCCTGTAGGGCAAACGGCAAGGCACTGGTCACAATCAACACATTCTCCTGATCGATGGCTTCCTTTGCCTAATTTGCTTCTCGGTTCACCACGCTGTGTGTCGTAGGCGGGGAGCAAGGTGTTTTTGTCATACATGACCCCTTGTAGTCTGGAATAGGGGCATAACCATAAGCACATCTGCTCACGCATGTATCCTGCAAAGAGATAGGTGCCAGCGGTTAATAGCACCAATGTTGTCCAGGCGGAGGAGTGCGCCTGCAAGGTGAAATAGTCCTGCCAGAGTTGATAGGCATCAGTAAACCAGGCAGCGAAGCTTACTCCGGTCAGTGCGCCTATTAGAATCCATAAAGTATGCTTGGTGACTTTGATGGATAGTTTCTTAATGCCCCAAGGAGCCGCATCGAGTTGATAGCGTTCTTTGGGTGGGCCCTCAAGTTTGTTTTCTATCCAGGTGTATAGATCTGTCCATACGGTTTGAAAACAGAAATAACCACAGAAGACTCGTCCGGCAATAACCGTAGATATCAATAACAGTGTGGCAAAGAAGAGCAGTACAAACGATAAGGTCCAGATGTCTTGTGGATGCACGGTAATGGAAAATAGATGAAACTGCCTGGCGGGGATATCGAACAATACCGCTTGGTGATCTTCCCAGCGAAAATAGGGGCCGATAAAAAATATCAGCCACGGTAGCGCGCTAATCCATTTGAGGATGCGAAATCTTCCCGGTATACGCTTAGCGTGGATTTTGTTGCTGCCCGTGTTTACATGCCACTGAATCTCTTTCTCTTCCACATAGTTGTTGGTTGGGTTGAGTTCTTGAGTCACCGCTATTTCTCCCGTTGTGTGATGCGGGAGGGATATCAAATACCGTGCCGATTACAGGGAAATCTGGATAATCTTTATATTTCAATTGGTTATGTATGGGAGTATGGTTTTCTGTTGTCGGGTAGGGTGACGAAATTCCGTATCTGATACGATATGTCGTATTAAATGATTTCGCCGGAGAAGAGTATGGGGGCAAACAAACCCGAATTCGCCTATTGGGAAATAGGGGCCAATGAAGAGCTTGTTGTCTATGACGGCCGTCAGGGGCTGTTAGATGGGGATATCGCGATCAAGCATTATCGTCAGGCGCTTTCTGGTTCACAGGTAAGTTATGAGCACGAGCTTGATGGCCAGATATATTTGGTCACCGTTACACCGATCCTCAATCCTCAAGGAGCTGTTATTGGGTGTAAGGGAATGGCTATGGATATCTCTGCCTATAAATCAGCGGAGCGGGAGATGGCAAGTTTGCAACGCCATACTGAATCGATTCTTAAATCTGTGGGCGAAGGAATTTACGGTATTAATCTCGCGGGTGAGGCTGAGTTTGTAAATCCCGCAGCGGAGCGTATGACGGGGTGGAGCGCAGAAGAGACCATTGGCAAGCAGATTCACTACATGCATCACCACAGCCGCCCGGATGGCTCAGCCTATCCTCACCATGAGTGTCCCATCTACGCCGCTATTAAAGATGGTGAAGTTCACCATGATGTGGATGACGAAGTCTTCTGGCGTAAAGATGGCACCAGTTTTCCGGTTGAATATACCAGTACGCCTGTTTATGAAGGTGATGAGCTTGTGGGGGCTGTTGCTGTCTTTAAAGATATCAGTGAGCGCAAACGGGCTGAAGCGGAACTGATGGCGGCGTTTCGTGAAGTGGAGCGCTTGAAAGAGCAACTTCAGGAACAAAACATCTATCTGCAGGACGAGATTCGCGAGGATAAAAATTTCGGCGAAATTGTCGGTACATCAGGTGTCATACGGCAGATGTTGCAGAAGATTAGACAGGTAGCAGAAACGGATGCCTCTGTATTGGTACTGGGTGAGAGCGGTACTGGAAAAGAGCTGATCGCCCACGCAATACACGATGCCAGTGCGCGTTGTGATAAGCCTTTAATTAAAGTGAATTGCGGTGCCATTTCGGCAGGCTTGGTTGAGAGTGAACTGTTTGGTCATGAAAAAGGCGCGTTCACCGGTGCTGTTGAACAACGTAAAGGTCGATTTGAACTGGCTGATGGTGGCACGTTGTTTCTCGATGAAGTTGGGGAATTACCCGCAGAGACTCAGGTAAAACTGTTGCGTGTGTTGCAGGAGCAGGAGTTTGAACGTGTCGGTAGTGCAAAACCAATTAAAGTGAATGTACGCATCATTGCTGCAACTAACCGTGATCTGGCGAACGAAGTTCAGCGTGGCAATTTCCGTGAAGATCTTTTCTATCGCCTAAATGTGTTTCCTATCGAGGTGCCATCGTTACGTGAGCGGGTGGATGATATTCCTCTATTGGCTAACCATTTTCTGACCCGCGCAGCAAAAAAATTCGGCAAGCCGTTACGTGGGTTTAAGATTGGAGTCATGGAAGCGTTGCAACAATACCGCTGGCCGGGGAATATCCGTGAGCTACAGAATGTGATTGAGCGCGCGGCCATTCTTGCTACAGGGTCTTCTCTCGATGTCGAGGGGTTGTTACCAGAGTCTCAGGTTCAGCCTCAACACTCAGCAATGCAAACACTTGAGGATATTGAGTGTGCTCATATTCGCCAGGTTTTGGAACACACTAAAGGTGTTATTGCCGGCCCTAAAGGCGCGGCCCTGATTCTGGGAATGCATCCAAACACATTGCGCTCGCGTATGGTAAAGCTTGGGATAGCCCTTTAGACAATAATGACTCCGTCGTAAGGCACGAAATATCGTATCTGTACGGTATTTCGTGTTTTAATACTTCCTCTCTATTTGCTGCCGGCATCACCACTCCTTTGTAACTCTTTGTAATTAAATAAATAATTATTCTGTCTTGGTATTGGCACGCCTCTTGATATGTCTCGTGTGTTGCGGAAGATCCGCGCGTTAAAACTTACAGAGGATATAAACCTGAATTCGCCAGCCTCCAATGTTGCCAAGTGCTCTCTCTCACAAGGCTCATGGCCCTTAGGGGGTAGTCAGACTCTTCACGCTTCCCCCAGCGCTAAGTCTGGTTCTCCCTACCCCCATTTTTTTGAGAAAGGTGAATGGCAGGTTAAATATCGTGTCAATTTGGGAGGTGATGCTTGAAGCAGAATCATAAAAGAGGTGCTATCGCACTTCTAATTGGGAGTTTAATTATTGTCATCGGCGATATTTTGCTCGGTGTTCAGATCGAAATTTTTAGAGGAATTGCCACGTTCAATTTTCTTTGGATGCTGGATGTTTTTCTCGTTCCATTTATTGCCGGCTTGGCTGTCGCTTTAATTTATAAAGAAAGAAACGGAAAGTATCTCGCCTTCCTTCCGCCCGTTATCGTTCGCTGCTTGAGTTGCTTTTATCTCTATCTCACCAATGATCAATGGAACGAGAATTTCTTACATCAATTTCACATTCACTATTGGGTGCTGGCCGTTGTTCTATGTTTTCAGGCTTCATATTTAGGTGGTAATTGGGGCTGTGTGCTAATCGGTGCATATAAACGTAGTGATGAAGACGGCAGGCATAAAGAATCAGGTCAAATCAGAGCTAACACTAAGGCAAACACACAAATAGGAGAGAACGCATGAGTGCAACACTCGTTTCTTTTGAAATCGGATATTTGATTGGGATCGTTTTGTTTTTTATCTGTGAGCGCAGAGGGCTTATTCAACAGTGGTCCCGTTTGAAAAGGGC
>JBNKYV010000135.1:0-6191 GCA_050301075.1 Gammaproteobacteria bacterium | reverse complement strand
TTTACCACACATAAAACTGTTGTCCATAGGCCCTCCTCTTGGTGCTCTCCCACCAAAGGGAAAGCTATATATGAGAGATTTTATTGCTGTGAAAAGTGTTGTTCGTTATCTCGCGTTTGCTGTTTTAACTATTTCATTAAGCGCCTGCCAAACACCGGAAACCCGCCAAACAGATGAAACAATGGATGTGTTGGCAGAGCCGCACATCAAAACAGATATTCAGGGTTACGCAGTAGCGTTAGAGATCGCTGACGAAACCTATCCAATGGAGATTAACGATTACCGTTTTCTCACCGCCACCATCCCGTCAATCAAACCAGGCGAATACACCCTCACACGCCGTTACTACGCAAACGGTGTATTGCTTGGTTCGAGCACCGACAGAGTAAAGGTGCTGGAACGGGGCCGCACACTCTTTGTACCACTGGATGCCCAAACACTCGACAGCAACTTTGACGACGATGCAGATGGCTGGACCAATCTGGCAGAAGCTAATCTTCACTCAAACTATCAGGACCCATTCTCCATGCCCGGAGGTACTAAGCCCGGGTTTGCAATCAATGCAGGTGGCACAGCTCAAGCGCACGCTGCCCAATTTGCTGTCAATGACTATGTAGGCACCCCCGCCAGCAGTGAACGCAGTAAAAGCAAAACGTACTCGATGACTCACTACTACTAACAAATCGTTAACAGAACAGCCACCGGTACTTCATGAATTTTTTGCGCATTAAGTCGATAAAAATATAGATAACGGGTTAAGGAAAACAGTTATGTTCCACCTCATTCATAGACCACACCAATTAGCCTCAGCGTTACTTGCAGCGCTCATCTGCGTTAGCTCAATCGCCAGCGCGAAAGATGTCCCACTACTGATTAATTATCAGGGCAAGATTGACGCCTACGGAAACCCCGTGAATGGCCCGGGCTATTTCAAGTTCTCCATCATTAATGACCCGGAAACCCCCAGCCAAAATCTATGGACTCAGGATGGCTCCACCCCTGCTGCGGGGGGCGAACCTTCCTCACATATCACCCTGTCACTGGCCGAAGGTCGCTTTGCCGTCAAGCTGGGTGACATCAATATCACCAACATGACGGAACTGCCCACAACAATCACTGATAGCCAGCAAATTTATCTTCGCACCTGGTTTAGCGCTAACGGCTCCAACTTTGAAGCCCTAGTGCCAGACAAGCAATTAATTAGCGTCCCATTCGCTTACCGCGCACAAATCGCCGAAGAACTCACAAGCGATGCCACTATTTCCTACAGCAATATCAACACCGCAGGTGCCACCAATCTGGTTAGCAAAATCATTGGCGGCCCGGGAATCGCCGTCACCCCCGAAAGCGGTGTGGGAGAAGTCACCATCACAGCCACCGGAGATATTGGTTTTGATGCCACCACGCTGGATGGACTGGACTCCACCGACTTCGCCGCCACAACACACCATCACAGCGGTAACGAGATCAACTCAGGCACAGTTGCTGAGAGCTATATTGATGGAGCCATCACTCGCGACATTGAGGTTGTAGCCATTGTTGCCGCCGGCAGCGGAGAAGGCTCAGGAATCGATGCTGACATGCTTGATGGTCTATCCTCCTCCAGCTTTGCGCTAACGACACACCCTCACTCTGGCAATGACATTACCTCCGGCACCATTGCACACACGCGTATCGACAGCCTGATCACGCGTGACGATGAAGTCATCAGCATTGTTCTGAATAACGATGGCTCTCTCAGCACATTAGATGCAGATACCCTGGATGGACTGGATTCCAGCGCATTTGCCCTCAGCGGTGCCAACGGCAACATTTCGTCTATTACACGCCCAACCGGCGCCGGCACATTCGACATCAATATCGGTGCGGCCGCTGGCGACAACTTTGTGGTCGATACAAATAAACTGATTGTCGAAGGTGATACCGGCCACGTTGGGATCGGCACAACCAATCCTTCAACCGCACTGGATGTAAACGCCACCAATGCGACAGTCGCCAGTTTTAATCGCCTATCGGGCAATGGCATTGTGATTGAAATTAAGAAAGATGGCGTAACTGAAGGTAGCATAGACATCACAGACAACACCGTTTCCTACAACGCCTTTACCGGTTCCCACTATGCGCTAATTTCAAACACAGAACACCTACAGAAAGGCATGCTGATCAGCCTGACAGGTAACAACCAATATCTTCATAACAACCCACACTCTGAGATTATTTATGGCGGCACACCGACTAGCAAGCGTAATGACTCAACCGTATTAGGGGCTTATCTAGGATTACAAAACACATCCATTCCAGCAGATAACAACAATCCACACCTGGTAATGGCAGTGGGCAATGGCGTCATGTGGGTAGTAGAAAACGGCACCAATGTCGCCGTGGGAGATTATCTCATCTCATCAGCAACACTTGGGCATGCAGAAACAGAAAGTAACTCAGACACAACCAGCCATGTGGTCGCGAGAGCCGCAGAGAATATTGACTGGTCCAACATCACCGAAACAGTGGATGGTAAAAAGCATGCGCTCATCTCAGTATTTTATGAAAGTTTTGAGAAACCCAATATGAAATCTATCGAGGCAAAGTTTGATCAACTGGAGAAGATATTAGGGTTATAAATCAAAAAAGATCGATACCATCGTCATCGAAGCTTTCTATATCCATATCAGCCTCCCCAGCTACTGTAGAAGAGGCAGATGAACGACTGCCTGCCATTTTAGGAACGACATCCCTGCTATATTCCTTGTCAGAACCTTTGATGTGATTCGTCAGCCACTCAGTCAAAAACACCATCACCTCATCCAATAAAAAGTTTTCATCGCTATCCAAGCGTTCGTGAAATCCTTTTACCTCTGCAATCAGCTTACGATGCTTCTCTTTGTGTTGTTCAATGTCGGGATACTCAAAACGCTCTAACAATCCCTCTTCATAGGTAAAGTGAGAATCGGTGTAATCAATCAACCCTTGCAAGACCCGCTTAATAAACAAAACATTGTGTCGGCTCTGCACGTGCTGATGCAGTTCATTAAGCATACCGACCAAAATTTTATGCTGGCGATCTATTTCTGGAATATCCACGCTGAATGAATCATCCCATTTAAACAGCGTATCTTTCTGGTCCGTATCAAAATTATCAATCACCTCATCATCAATCAAAAAACGATTGATTTGCGATTGCGCCTCAGAAGCCAGAGATCGAATAATCGAGCTATCTTCCACGTTGCTGCGCGCAACACTCGCAGCCTGACTGGCAGCACTTGTCATATTGATTACGTTGTTATCCAATACTTTTGCCATCTGACTCTGCTGTTCGGCGGAAACCGCAATACGACTATTCATATCACTAATCGCACCGACAAGATGCGTAATTTCATTTAGTGCTTGATCCGCTTTTTTTACCTGCTCTACGGTAGTCTCCAGCTGTGTCTCACTGGCGTGCATAACCTCAACCGCGCGGCTACTATCATGAGAAAGCTTTTCAATCATTGTTTGAATATCACCCGTAGCATGATGAGTCTTTTGTGCAAGGCTGCGCACTTCATCTGCCACCACGGCAAAACCACGACCATGTTCACCCGCACGCGCGGCCTCAATTGCTGCGTTCAATGCCAGTAAATTAGTTTGATCAGCAATCTCACGAATCATATCCAAAATACCATTAATTTGCTGACTCTCTTTACTCAGGCTGGCAATCACTTCTGCAACACGATCAATATCGTTAGCCAAAACATCAACTGATGAAATTACATCTGATACCACTTGATGCCCTTGCCGAGTGACATCTTTCGCCTGCTTTGCCGCATCTGCCGCCTGCTCTATGTTTTGCGTTACGCTACTCACTGTATTGGAAAGTTCACTGATGGACTTCGAAGTCTCTTCACTATCACGCACTTGACTACTTACGGAGTTCTCAGTGATTGAACTAGACAACGCGAGTCTTCCAGCAACATCTCTAAATAGATTACTAGTTCGCACGATGGAATAAACTGTACGAGTGATCCCTTCCGAGATATCTTCCATCGCCTTACCAATCTGCCCCATCTCGTCCAGGGTATTAATATTGACCTTATGAGTTAAATCACCAGCAGCAATAAATTCAGCGCTAGCCTTCAATTGCTTTAAGCTACTCATAAAGCTCATATAAAAACCAATCAATAGATAGATCAGTAACAATATTCCGCCAACCACCACGATTAACAGAGCAACATATGTACGGCGGCTTTCAGTAACATTCTCTTCTAGCGATTGTTCAATAACCGGGGCAATTTTCTGAAAAAACTTGAAGGTAGTTGTCAACGCCTCCTCGCCTTTTAAATAGTACTCTTCAGGTGATATCGCCTGGGCTGACGCAAAATCCATTACGTATTGGCGAGTGAGATCGACAAAACGGTGCATTGATTTATCTTCTTGAATAAACGACGCCTTTAAGTCAGGGTGCTCCTCAAGAAATGAGGCTAAATCGAGCTCCATCGTTTCATGCTGGTATTCCGCACGCTCAATCAACACTAATAACTTATCCCGCACCTCACCTGATGCGGCCATTTCACTTGTAGCCATCCCACCTGTTCGGTGCACACTACCCATTGTTCCTAACAATGCAGGTAAACGACGCACTAACGCATCTGCTAAATGAGCCATCTTCACGCTAGAAGCAGAATATAGCTGGCTGCTATAGCCCACCTCATTAGTAAAAAGCAACATTGTTGAACTGAAGTGTTCGTAAGCAGAGCCAACTTTCGTGCGGCCAGGATATTTAAGCTCTATTGCCAAAGCATCCCAAGCACTACGAATTTTTTGAAGCTGTTCATCAGAGAAAGAAAGGTGTTTTGATCGTTTTGCTAACGCATTCAAGTCAGCAAGCAAAAAAACAACTTTATCAGTCGCCTGCTTTAAGCGTTCTGGATTGCCATTTTGGGGAGGGACGCTGTGATAGGTATATTCGTCCAAAACCTCATCCACAGCCATCATAAGATTCACTGAGGCCACAACAACCTCCAGCCCCTCTTTTTGGCTATAACTGGTATTTAGAGTCTTGTTAACGTTTAATTGGGTTACGTAACTTAATCCAATAACAGGAATTAAAAGTAACCCCAGGATCAAGATAAACTTGAATTTTATTCCCATGCGGTTCATCAAACTAACTGCAGGAAATAGCAGCTTTTTCATACACGCCCTCGTAAACTCAGCCCCCAGAGTTTTTCACTTGCACAGCAATGTTAACGGCGCATAGTTATAATCATTTACTTATATTTAGTTCATAAAACTATATTTCACATTTTAAAAAAATATATTGGCAGCTATTGGCACACCAATATGTATTTTTAATATTTTATTTCAATAAGTTAAAAACTATTCTCGCTAAAATACAAACAGAATCCTAGTATAGATATCTTCGATATAACACCCAGTTGAAGATTGTTTTTATCGATACATGGGCAAAAAACAAAAAACCCCGCTTCTGAGAATTCAGAAGCGGGGTTTTCTTAGTCTTTTATTTGTTCCGATTATGCTTCTGGACGCATATACGGAAACAGCAGTACGTCACGAATAGATGGTGCATCCGTAAACAGCATAACCAGGCGATCGATACCAATCCCCTCCCCTGCTGTTGGTGGCATACCATGCTCCAGCGCACGTACGTAGTCAGCATCAAAATGCATCGCCTCGTCGTCACCGGCATCCTTCTCTTCTACCTGCTTGCGGAAGCGCTCCGCCTGATCTTCAGCATCAT
Source organism: Gammaproteobacteria bacterium (assembly GCA_050301075.1). Taxonomy (GTDB): domain Bacteria; phylum Pseudomonadota; class Gammaproteobacteria; order Tenderiales; family Tenderiaceae; genus JBNKYV01. The sequence continues at coordinate 457 of JBNKYV010000135.1, read as the reverse complement.
TAAGCTCGGTAAAGCCATTGGCGATTTCACGGCCACCAACGAAGAACTCAAAACGATCCGTCACAAATGGGTCGGCATCGTTACGACGTGCTAGTGGAGAAACCTCTGTTGGATATGCCGTGATAAAGGTCGGCTCCATCAAACGGTGCTCTGCTGTCTTCTCGAAGATCTCGATTTGTACTTTACCCAAACCGTAGCTGTCTTTCATCGGAATACCCAGCTTATCAGCAACCGCGCGTGCGCTTTCCAAGTTATCTATATCTGCTTCAGTCAGGTCGGGATTAAAGTGCAGGATCGACTCTTTCACTGTCATACGGGTAAACGGCTTACCAAAGTCGTATTCTTCACCTTGGTAAGTCACTTTAGTTGTGCCCATAACCGATTCAGCCATGCCGCGCAGCATCGCTTCTGTGCTATCCATCAAATCGTTATAGTCAGCATATGCTTCGTAAAACTC
>JBNKYV010000134.1:0-9794 GCA_050301075.1 Gammaproteobacteria bacterium | reverse complement strand
TTTATTTCTTAACAAAATCAACTACTTTTTCTTTCTAGCTAATTTCTTTTTGGCTGCTTTTTTCTTAGCGACCTTCTTTTTAGCTACCTTTTTCTTAGGCGCTGCTTTTTTCTTGGCTACTTTCTTCTTAGCAACCTTTTTCTTGGCTACTTTCTTCTTAGCAACCTTTTTCTTGGCCACTTTCTTCTTAGCGACCTTTTTCTTGGCTACTTTTTTCTTGGCCACTTTCTTCTTAGCAACCTTTTTCTTGGCTACTTTCTTCTTAGCGACCTTTTTCTTGGCTACTTTCTTCTTAGCGACCTTTTTCTTGGCCACTTTCTTCTTAGCAACCTTTTTCTTGGCCACTTTCTTCTTAGCAACCTTTTTCTTGGCCACTTTCTTCTTAGCAACCTTTTTCTTGGCTACTTTCTTCTTAGCAACCTTTTTCTTGGCTACTTTCTTCTTAGCAGCTGCCTTTTTAACAGCAGCTTTCTTTTTAGCTACTTTCTTCTTGGCAGCAGCCTTAGCTACTGGTTTCTTGGCGACGGCCTTTTTCTTGGCTGTCTTCTTTGCTGAAGCCTTTTTCTTGGCCGCAGCTTTTTTCTTCACAGGTTTGTCCATTTTCGTTTCCTCTGTTGCTGCTGACAATTTTTCAGTTACTGCTGCGGCGATAGCATCAACATCCACCGGCGCCTTAACTTCAATGGCTTTTGGCTCTCCTTTCTCAAGTACTGCATCCAGGATTGCACATACACCGTTGAATATATCGGCAATTTCTCCTGCGGCTTCAATTCTTTCGAGACGTCCGCTGTCACCGTAATATTCAATCAAAGGTTTCGTCTGAGCCTCATAGACTTTCAGACGGTTTTCGATAGTCTCTTCACGGTCATCTGCGCGGTGGCGCAGGTTACCGCCACAGGCATCACACTGACCTTCCAATTTGGAAGGAGATGTGAACACATTGAAGACCTGACCACAGGAATCACATGTGCGACGACCTGTCAGACGTTGCATCAGAAGATCATAATCAACATCCATTAATAAAGTGGTATGCAAAGGCTTATCCAAGCGAGTCAGCATTCCATCCAGTTCTTCAGCTTGCAGGATGTTGCGCGGGAACCCGTCAAGAATAAAACCATTTTGCGCATCACTCTGCGCCAAACGCTCTTCAATCATGCCCAATACAATTTCATCAGACACCAACTGGCCTGCATCCATAGCCTCTTTTGCACGCAGACCCAAATCAGTCTCCGCAGCAACAGCAGCGCGTAATAGATCACCAGTGGAAATTTGAGGAATGTTGTATTTCTCAGAGAGCTGTTTGCCTTGCGTACCTTTGCCAGAACCTGGGGCACCCAGGAGTACAATTCTCATTTTGGATTTCTCTCCGTCCGTAGTGTTTTTTATGTTTCTTTGACAAGTTCCCAGAAAAACTTTTGCTTTAAACAAAGCATAATAACGCGAGTATAGTCTGGATATGCTAAAACTACATCTAAGACTCTATAGAGTCAATTAATTCACTAAATTATTTTAGATATAGTCCTATATATATCAACGTATAGCGTTAAAAAAATTTATTCATGGAAGTTAATTACTAAGAGACAAACATCATGGCAAAGAAAAACGCGTTTTATGCTCAGTCTGGAGGAGTGACCGCGGTCATTAACGCAAGCGCTTGCGGCGTTATTGAAACAGCTCGCCAACATAAAGACAAAATTGGAAAGGTATACGCAGGCCGAAACGGAATTATTGGCGCGTTGACAGAGGACTTAATCGACACCAGTAAAGAATCTGCTCGCAACATTGCCGCTTTAAAACATACGCCTGGCGGTGCATTCGGCTCATGCCGCTATAAATTAAAAAGCATCGAACAAAATCGTGCCGAATACGAACGCTTGATTGAAGTATTCAAGGCGCACAACATCGGCTACTTCTTCTATAACGGCGGTGGCGACTCTCAAGACACCGCACATAAGGTGTCTCAAATCGGTGACGAACTGGGTTATCCAATCACCTGCGTTGGCATTCCCAAAACGGTTGATAACGATCTCCCCATTACCGACAACTGCCCCGGCTTCGGCTCTGTTGCAAAATACGTTGCCATCTCAACCAAAGAAGCTGCCTTTGATGTTGCATCCATGGCCGCCACATCAACCAAGATCTTCGTGTTAGAGGTAATGGGACGTCATGCGGGTTGGATTGCAGCCGCCGCAGGGCTAGCAAAAGAGGAAGAAAGTGACGCACCTCACATTATTCTCTTCCCTGAAATCGCCTTTGATGAGAAGAAATTTCTTAACCGCGTTAAGCAGTCAGTCAAAAAATATGACTACTGTGTCATTGCGGTCTCCGAAGGTGTGAAATATAAAGATGGCCGTTTTCTATCTGACTCAGGCACCAAAGATGCCTTTGGCCATGCTCAGCTGGGTGGCGTTGCCCCCATGATTGCCAACCTGATTACTAGCAAACTGGGCTACAAACACCACTGGGCAGTGGCGGATTACCTGCAACGCTCAGCACGCCATATCGCCTCGCAAACAGATGTTGATCAAGCCTATGCATTGGGTAAAGCCGCTGTAGAACTGGCCATCAAAGGCAAGAATGCGGTGATGCCAGCCATCATTCGTTCTTCAAACAAACCGTATCGCTGGAAGATTGGTGAAGCCAACCTGGCAGATGTAGCTAACGTAGAAAAAATGATGCCGCGTAACTTTATTGCCCGTAACGGCTTTGAGATTACCGATGCCTGTCGTGAATATCTGCTACCACTTATCAAAGGTGAAGACTATCCGCCTTATAAGAATGGCATGCCGCAGTACGCAAAACTGAAAAATGCTGCGGTAGCGAAAAAGCTCAAGGGCAAATTTAAAATTTAATCCACACAAAACAGAAAGGCCGCTGTGCAATCAAGCGCAGCGGCCTTTTTTATACCCAAACAAAAGCTAGCCTAATAACGGCGCAATCACCAAACTCACAATCGCCAGCACGTTAATCAGGATGTTCATGGAAGGCCCTGAAGTATCTTTAAATGGGTCGCCCACGGTATCCCCCACCACACAGGCTTTGTGAACATCAGAACCTTTGCCACCCAGTTCACCTTTCTCAACATACTTCTTGGCGTTATCCCACGCACCACCGGCATTGGCCATGGTAATTGCCAGCAACACACCGGCAACCAATGCACCACCCAACATACCGCCTAATGCTTGTGGGCCCAAACCAAAACCAACGGCAACCGGGGCAATCACAGCCAAAGCGCCAGGCAACACCATCTTCTTCAATGCCGCACTGGTGGCGATATCAACACAACGCGCACTATCGGGTTGTGCGTTGCCCTCCAGCAAGCCGGGAATCTCGCGAAACTGACGTCGAATCTCTTTGATCATTTCAAACGCGGCATCTCCCACTGCCGTCATGGTCAACGATGCAACAAGAAACGGAAAGATACCGCCCAGGAACAAACCTGTTAAAACTTTTGGATCACTCAAATCCAGAGAGAAATCAGGAATGCGGTGCGATACATCCTGAACAAAAGCCGCGATAATTGCCAACGCCGCTAACGCTGCTGCCCCAATCGCAAACCCTTTACCGATAGCTGCCGTGGTATTACCCAACTCATCAAGACTGTCAGTAATCTTGCGTGTGTCTTCACCCAGGCCACCCATCTCGGCAATACCGCCGGCATTATCTGCCACAGGGCCATACGCATCTATCGCCATCGTAATGCCCACTGTTGCCAACATGCCTACTGCAGCAATACCCACACCATACAAACCACACAACTCTGTTGATATATAGATAATGGCGCAGATGGAGAGCATAGGCACAACGGTTGATTGCATGCCTGTCGCAAGGCCTGTGATCATCACGGTTGCAGGACCGGTTTCACCCGACCGCGCGATATGCCTGACTGGACCACCGCCGGTGTAATACTCCGTTACCAACCCAATCACCATGCCGCCCACCGCACCGGCAATAACCGCAAACCAAACGTTGGTAGAGATACCAAGCGCCTTAACAACCAAAAAGGCAACCAGCACAAACATAATGGCAGCAGCCATGGTCCCCATCCGCAGAGCAACCTGCGGAGGACGATTTGAAGCCGCACGCACCAGATAGATACCACCAATGGAACACAACAAGCCCATAGATGCTAACGCCAACGGCAGAAACATTAAATCACTGCGAGCACCCAACAGACTAATACTTGCAACACTTAGTGTTGAAGCCATGGCGATAGTCGCGATCATAGAGCCACAATAGGATTCAAAAATATCCGATCCCATACCCGCAACGTCACCCACGTTATCGCCAACGTTATCGGCAATAACACCCGGGTTGCGGGGATCATCCTCCGGAATACCCGCTTCGACTTTACCCACCAAATCAGCGCCTACGTCGGCACTCTTGGTGTAGATGCCGCCGCCCACACGAGAGAACAGAGCAACACTGGAGGCCCCCATACCAAAACCGTGGATAACATGGGCAGTTGCTGGGTCACCTCCATATATAAGGTATAGAAGCCCCAATCCCAGCAGCCCGATGGAGGCAACAGCCAATCCCATGATAGAACCGCCAGAGAAGGCGACACTTAATGCATCCGCCACACCTTCACTATGCGCTGCTGTCGTTGTACGCACATTGGCTTTGGTTGCGGAATACATACCAATATAACCAGCAGAGGCAGATGCAAACGCACCAACAATAAAGGCAAAGGCTGTCGGAAGCCCCAAGAAGTAATAGAGCAACACCACAGCAATCACGATGAAGATGGCCAAGGTGCGATATTCACGTTTGAGAAAGATCAGCGCACCTTCGTGAATAGCATCAGCGATCTCCACAACCTTGCCCTCGCCGGCAGGCCATTTGAGAATGTCTTTATAGATTCGGCTTGCGACCCATAACCCCAACCCACCCAGTATGAGCGGAAAAATTGCCATAGCGGACATAGAACCTCCATTTTCCGAAGCAGTCGCCAAATATGGCTAGCTACCGCCCCTATTTTTATAAATTCCTCATATATAGATAGCATGCACCCGAATAAGCGCAAGGTATTACACTCTATAACGGTTCCGTTAGCGCTTTTTGCACCTTATTAATTAGCATCAACCCACAACAATAGCCTGAACAGAGCGCAATTCTTGGGTATAATGCCGCCTTTTGTAACCAATTGAGGATATACAGATGAGTTTGGACAAAGTTGATTCCGGTAAAGACGTACCAAACAACGTTAACGTCATTATCGAGATCCCAGCGCACAGCGACCCAGTTAAATACGAAGTAGACAAAGACAGTGGCGCTGTATTCGTAGACCGTTTCATGGCAACTGCTATGTTCTACCCATGCAACTACGGTTACGTGCCTCACACTTTGTCTGAAGACGGCGATCCAGTAGACGTGTTGGTTGTAACTCCTCACGCACTGATCAGCGGTTCTGTTATCCGTGTACGTCCTGTTGGCGTACTGAAGATGTCTGACGAATCAGGTATCGACGCTAAAGTTCTGGGCGTTCCAGTTTCTAAACTGACTGATCGTTACGACCACATCAACGACATTGACGAAGTACCTGAGTCTTTGAAAAACCAAATTGCCCACTTCTTTGAGCACTACAAAGATCTGGAAAAAGGCAAATGGGTTAAAATCGAAGGCTGGGGCAACGCTGAAGATGCCAAAAACGAAATTCTGGCTAGCATTGAGCGTTACAATGCCGCGCCTGAAAAACCAGCATTCTAAATTTGGAAAAAAGGGGAGAACTTCGTTTCCCTCCTTTATATCCCCAAGTTTAAAGTGCCCGCCTTGTGCGGGCATTTTTGTTTTTAGCACTTCCCCATATTCATTCTGACAAATTAAAAGCTTGGAATTTTTGTTTTAACTCCCGATACTTCCTGTATGGGCGCACATCACCATCACTCGCATCACCAACCCAGTTCCGGACAACTGTTACTGTGGGCATTAGTCATCACACTCGCCTTTGCGATGATCGAGGCCGTTAGTGGATGGTTCTCCAACTCATTAGCTCTTTTAGGTGACGCGGGACACATGTTTACCGATGCATCCGCGCTTGGTCTTGCAGCACTCGCCGCCTGGCTTGCCAATCGCCCACCATCGCATCATCACTCATACGGTTTGGCACGTGCGGAAGTGCTCGCCGCGCTGATCAACAGCGTATTTATGATTTTGATCGTGATTGCCATTACGGCAACAGCGGTTCAACGCCTGCAAACACCAGAAAAAATTGAAGCGCCAACCGTTATTGTGATCGCAGCCCTCGGGCTTATCGTAAATATATTGGTTGCCTGGGTACTCCACCGCGGTGAGCAAACCCTTAACGTACGCGCCGCTATGCTACACGTCATGGGTGACTTGCTAGGCTCAGCGGCCGCGTTGATTGCAGGCATCATCATCTATTTCACTGAGTGGTACAGAATCGACCCGGTTCTTTCGCTGATCATCTGTGCGTTGATTTTAGTCTCCAGCCTGCGTCTGCTACGTGAAACCGTGCATATCATTATGGAAGGCGTCCCCCATCATATCGATCTGCCTGATGTTGGCTTGGCCATGGCGGAAATAGAGGGCGTGAACTCAGTGCACGACCTGCACATATGGACACTCTCTTCCGGCCGAGTAGCACTCTCAGCTCACGTATTGCTGAGCAATGTGGATGAGTGGCCACGCATCCTGCAGCAACTACAAACGCTGCTGCATGAACGCTTTCACATCGATCACACCACCATTCAGCCCGAGGTTGACGAGCACGTTATCCACGCCAATTGGGAGCGCGAAGCTCGCCAGTGAACGTGATAGACTTCATCGTATGACACGTATCAATTTCAGCAAAATGCACGGCCTGGGTAACGACTTTGTGGTTATCGATGCCATCAATCAAAACATCAATCTGACGACCGAGCAAATTCGCTTTATTGCCGATCGCAATTTTGGCGTCGGCTGCGACCAACTCTTGCTGGTTGAAAACCCCACTCAGGCGAATGTCGATTTTCGTTATCGCATCTTCAACGCCGATGGCGGCGAAGTGGAACAGTGCGGCAATGGCGTACGCTGCTTTGCCCGTTTTGTACACAATCAGAAACTCACCAGCAAAGATCGCATTGCCGTAGAAACCAACTCAGGCATCGTCTACCCACAGGTAGAAGCAAGTGGTTTGGTCACTGTCGATATGGGCGTACCCAACTTTGCCCCTGCCGTTCTGCCCTTTACTGCCGAACAGCAACAGACCTCTTATCTACTCAACGTAAATAACGATGAACTCACCATTGGTGCCGTTTCCATGGGCAACCCTCATGCTGTGTGCATAGTGGACGACATAGATAATGGAAGCGTTGAAAAATACGGGCTTGCCATCAGCACCCACCAGCGGTTTCCACAAGGGGTAAATGCCGGCTTTATGCAAATCATCAATGCAGGCCACATCAAGCTACGTGTTCATGAACGCGGTTCTGGTGAAACACTGGCTTGCGGCACAGGAGCATGTGCGGCAGCGGTTGTAGGGCGACTGTGGCAGAAACTGGATGACACTGTGCAAGTTGATTTGCCGGGTGGCTCGCTCACCATACGCTGGCAGGGAGAAGGCGAACCGGTTTGGATGACCGGCCCCGCCACACATGTATTTGAGGGAAGTATCGAATTATGAGTAGCCGTACAGAGACACCAGGCGAAGAGAACAAAGAAAACACCACCGAAGAATTAGTGGCGGAATACCTGCTACAACACCCAGATTTTTTTGATCATCACCCAGATGTATTTGCCGAGGTCAAACTCAAGCATGAATGCTCCGGCGCAATCTCACTGATTGAACGACAGGTCAATACACTGCGCGATCAACACCGCAAAGCCAAAGACCAGCTTGAATCGCTGATCGATATTGCACGCGACAATGACCGCCTTAATGAGCGCATGCATCGTTTAACGCTCGCTGTGCTTGATGCCGAGACGCTTAACGATATCTACATCGCATTAGACGACAACCTGCGCGGCGACTTCACTGCGGATGCCGTCAACATCAAACTCTTTATTAATCCTGATGAAGCTGAGGTCGAGCCGGATCACGAATTGATGCAAACCATCTTCGTACCGATGAATGATCCACGCCTGAACGAATTCAAAACCATTCTTGGCCATGAGAAACCCAGCTGCGGCCCATTAAAACCAGACCAATTGAAGTACATGTTTGGTGAAAAGGCTGAAGAGATCAAATCCACTGCCGTCATTCCACTGGGTGGTAGCACATGCACCAATATCGAATGCCCCTTCCTCGGCATACTGGCCATTGGCAGTCGTGACGCCAATCGCTTTGATAGCACCATGGGCACACTTTTTCTCAGCAATCTGGGCGAAATCATCAGCCGCGCCATCAAAGCACACCTACCACTCAAACATTCCCATGAGTGATGATGAACAGAAAAATTATCAGGGGCCGGATAAACAGGCCCTTGATGACTTTCTTGGTTATCTTAAACACGAAAAACGCGTTTCACCTCATACACTCAGCAACTATCAACGCGACTTAATCAAGCTCACTGATTACTGCTCTGAGCAGCAGCTTAGCCAATGGAATGAATTGCGCGACCATCACATCCGCCACTTTATCGGTAAGTTGCGTAGAAACGAATTAAGCAGCCGCAGCATTCAACGCGTTCTATCCAGCATTCGCTCTCTCTACCGCTATCTGTTGCGCGAAAAGATAGCCGCTATCAATCCAGCCAATAGTGTTAGCGCACCTAAACCTGCAAAGCACTTACCGGATGTTCTGAATGTAGATCAGATGAACCAGCTACTTAACATTGATAAAAGCGATCCACTCAATGTACGCGACTGGGCCATCATGGAACTCACTTACTCTTCCGGGCTGCGCTTAAGTGAACTGGTGAATCTGAATTTAAATAGCATCGACTTTGGTGATCACGTTGTCACCGTCATCGGCAAGGGCAACAAAGAGCGTAAAGTACCGGTCGGACGTTTAGCGATTGAAGCACTGCAAAACTGGCTGGAACAGAGAAAATCTCTTTGCTCGGCAGATGAGCAGGCGCTGTTTTTAAACAACCGCGGCAAGCGCATCAGCCAACGCGCCATTCAGTTACGCATGAAAGAGTGGGCTATCAAACAGGGGCTGGACAACCATGTGCATCCGCACATGTTGCGCCACTCATTTGCCAGCCACATGTTGGAGTCTTCGGGAGATTTGCGAGCGGTTCAGGAACTACTTGGCCACGCGGATATCAGCACAACACAGATATATACCCATGTCGACTTTCAGCACTTGGCATCGGTCTATGATCAGGCGCACCCGCGCGCTAAAAAGAAGAAGTAACGTTACTTGTTGTTGCCCGCGTTACGCTGGGCATAGACCACACCGCCATCCACATCTTTATTGGGATGATCTGCATCGTCATCCCCATGCAGGAAGAGATGTTTAATATCTTCGTCGTCACGTTTACCTTTGGCGAGCTGGATATTCACATGCACGTTATTGCGAGAGTCCGCATTGGACAACGCAGTGTCTTCAGAGATCTTGCCATCTTGATAAAGCTCAAACAGACATTGATCGAAGGTGCACATACCCGTAAATTCACTGTGCTCCATTGCAGATTTAATACCTTCAAATTCACCCTTGGCAATCAGATCCGCCACATGCAATGAATTCAGCATAATCTCAACCACCGGTAGACGCTTACCACCCACGCCCATGACCAATCGTTGTGAAATAACCGCCTTGAGATTAGCAGAGAGATCCTGCAACAACTGACGACGCGCAATTTCAGGAAAGAAGTTCACAATACGGTCCAATGTCTGATTGGCATTAT